>CACXWH010000006.1 GCA_902771225.1 uncultured Methanobrevibacter sp.
ATCGCTGGGACAACGATGCAGTAAAAAATTCCAAGAAAAAAATACTATAATTTTTTTTGGTTTGCGAATCCCCGTCGTCTACACGGCGGGGAGGTTCAATTTGATAGTGAAAACTAGTTAAAAAAATAGTAAATTGAAGGATAATTATCCTTCTAATTCTTTTAATCGCTCAGCAATAGCTTCTGCTAAAAATTGTTTTGCTTTTTCAAGTTCTTCATAAGATCCGATTAATACTGGGCCGAATTCTGAGTGTTCAAGTTTCACATCAAACTTTTCGATTGTATGTGCAAGCATTGCTTCTCCAACACCGTTTGGTATTCCCATTTGAAATTCTTCTTTTTCTTCCATTTAATTTTCCTCCATGCATTCTCTTACGGGGGCAAAGAATTCAATTAAGAAATCTTTTATTCCATTTTTTAAATCCATTGGATGTAAATTTCCTTCACTGAAATCTTTAATTAATTCTTCTTTTGTTAATTCAATATCTCCACCGAATTTTTCAGGTCTTTTAATTAATAATGTATCTTGATTTGGATAAACAAAAGTTTCTGCAATTTCAATCATTGGATTTCCTTCAATTTCTCCTTGTGGACAGTAACTTTTATTGATTTTTTTGGTAATTTCCTTAACAGAGTCATCAACTGCAATGTAATTGCCTTTACTTGATGACATTTTAGCATCTCCATCAAGTCCATGCAATAATGGTGTGTGAATACAAACAGGAACATTTTCACCTATTTTCTCTAGGTTTTCACGTGCTAACATTTGGATTTTTCTCTGTTCCATACCGCCTAATGCTATGTCTACATCAAGAGCCACCATATCGACGGTTTGCATGATTGGATAAATAACACTAGCTACTTTAGGATTATCGTCTGCACGACTTACCTGATCCATACTTCTTCTGGCTCTTTTTAATGTAGTTAATGTAGCTAATTGATAAACTTTATTGGCATAATCACTTTCTAATTGAAATGATGAGCCTAAAATATATTCTGTTGTTTCATCAAGGCCTAATGCTTGGAAACATTTTTTATTGTACTCTGCAATTTCTGTTATTTCTTCAACAGTTCCTTTCCCATTTAAAAAAGCATGATAATCTGCAAGCAATATTTTAATTTTAAAACCTAACTTCTGTAGAGTTTTGAGCTTCTGTACGGTTACTGCATGTCCTAAATGGATTTTACCGGAAGGTTCATACCCGGTATAAGCTATAGGTTCATCTTTTTCAAGTACTTTCTTTAATTCTTCGGTGTCTATAACTTCCAGAGTCCCTTCTTCAATTAACTGAATTTTTTCTTCAATATTCATTTTATCACTTGATTAAGTAAATATAATTTTCAATTTTGATAAGTTTGATTTCATCACCAATATTATAATCGCTAAATTCCTCTTGCATTTCCAAATCAACAGCAGAATAATCACTTGGGTCTAAGATTTGAATTATTTTGGGAGATATTGATATTATTGTGGTTGTTTCTATATCATTTGCTTTTTTAATAAGTTTGATGTTGTCCATATTCTTTAATGGGATATTTTGCTTTTTATTTGTTTTAATATCAATTCCAACGACTCTATTTTTATCTATATCTGTAACTTTGATTACCTTATCTTCAAATTCAATAATATCTTCATTTTCAAATTCTGGAATTCTTACAGAAATCCAAATTCTGTAAAGACCTTTGCCCGTTGATTTGTCTTCGCTGATTAGTCTTGGAGATTCTTTAATAACTCCTCCAAATTCATCTTTTAGGTTTTCAGCTATTTTACGTCCGGTTTTAAATGACCCAATATAGTAATCATAACCTTCTTTAAGTTTTGCAATTTGGGGGCAATATGCTAATTTATCCACTTTTGACTGTTTATCCAAAGTTCTTGCTACTATTTCATCAGCTTTTTTATATTCTTCAGCTTTTATTTCTCGATTATCTGCTCTAAATTGAACTACTGTTTCATAATAACCTGATTGTATTTTACTGCATGGTGGACAAACAGTTTTCAAAATTCTTACTTGGGTATCGTGTGTTTCTTCAATTGAAACTCCATATACTTCACCGACCACTTCAACAAAGCATTCAGCTGTTGTTCCTTTAATTTGGTCAATTTCAAGGTTGATTTCTTCGTTTTCAACTAAATCATTGATTTTTATATTCCGCTCTAATGCACGATATATTATTTCGTCTTCGGGAAGGTAGGATTCGCTCCATTTTCCTTCTTCTAAGCGACTGTTACAATGGCTGCATATTTCCACATCAATGTTTTTAGGTATTTCAATCATTTTAAAGTTTTTTAAAAAACAATCAATGCAGATTTCTCCAATCATCTGTTTATTTTCGCTTCCACATTCGATACAAAACATAAAAATCATTTAAAATAAGTAAAAAAGATAAAAAAATTATAATTGTTTAAGTGGGGCTGTAGCACCACAAGCAGAACATTTTAATAAGAATATTCTGCCTTCTCTTATAATTTTAGTGTCTGGTCTGTTACATTCGTGACAAATAACGTATTTGTCCACATAATCTTCAATTCTCTCATTGATTAAGTAATGGGTAAATTTACCTTGTAATATGGCTCTAGATCCATCCACATTACCTGCAGTACCTAATTCCCTCATTAAAAATTTTAATAAATGTTGAGGGTCTCTGTTTAAACCTTCACTTACTTCTTTAAAGTTTTTAATGAATGTTCTATTACCTTGGATATCTGAATAAGCTTTAGGAATTTTAAATCTTTTATGTTCAAATACTTCAGGAGGTAATTGGTCTATTGCTCTTTCTAATAAATCTTCATATTTATCCATATTATCGCTCCATAAAATTAGTATAAGTATAATATATTAACTATGATTTTAATCCTTTATTAAGTTATGGTTATTTAAATATGGAATATTCAAAACTTCATATCTTGAATAATTTTCTTGCATTATGGGTTGTTATTTCGATGACATTATCTTCTTTCATATCCAACTCTTGAGCTATTTTACTTATTATATATTTCAAGTTTAGTGGTGTGTTTTTTTCTCCCCTTTTTTCTTCTGGAGTTAAATATGGGGAATCTGTTTCTACAAGCATATGGCTAATATCGACTTTTTTAACCATATTTCTTGTTTTCTTATTGTTTTTATGGGTGATTGGTCCACCTATTCCGATATAGAATCCTATTTTAATAAATTCCTGTGCCATTTCAGCAGAACCCTGATAACAATGCATGGATCCGACCACATCATGTTTTTTCAATATGTTAAATGTATCCTGAATTGATTTTCTGGAATGCACTATTGCAGGTAAAGCATGTTTTTGTGCAAGATTTAACATTTTTTCAAATAATTCTTTCTGCTTATCTTTGTTGTCTTTTGTATGGTAATAATCAAGACCTATTTCCCCTACTGCGATTACTTTATCATTTTCGAGTTGATTATCTAACAGAGAAATATCTTCATCAGTTATTTTGTCTGCAAAGGAATGAAAATATCCAAGAGCAGCATAGACATTTTCATATTGGGAGGTTAATTTCAATATTTCTTCATTGCTTAGAGGATCAGTCCCATTAAGTATTAAGCATATGTCCTTTCTTGCCGCTTCCTTTATTATTTCATCAGCATTTTCCATTTCACTTGTATAAATGTGGCAATGGGTATCTATTATCATGAAATTCTCCTATAATAATTCTTTTGCATAAACTTTTATTGTTTAATTTATAATAATTATATAACAAATTAAACTAAATTAAATTTTTTGGTGAGCAGATATGGATGAGAAATTTTCAAGAACAGAAATGTTGATTGGAAATGAGGGTATGGAAAAATTGAAAAATGCCAAAGTTGCTGTTTTTGGTCTTGGAGGTGTAGGTTCCTTTGTTTGTGAAGGACTTGCCAGAAGTGGAGTTGGCAATTTTATTTTGGTGGACTATGACAAAATAGATGAAAGCAACATCAACAGGCAATTGATTGCAACGGTAAAAACAATTGGCAAATATAAAGTTGATTTAATGAAAGAAAGGATTTTGGAAATTAATCCTGATGCAAATATTGAAGTCTATAAGGAATTTTATTTGGCGGATTCAGAAATTGATGTTATTACTCAAGACTTGTCATATGCTGTTGACTGTGTTGATACGATACTGGCAAAGATCGCAATTATATGTAATTGTGACGCTTTAAATATTCCGGTTATCTCTTCAATGGGAACTGGAAACAAGTTGGATCCTTCAATGTTTGAAATTTCTGATATTTATGAGACTTCTGTGTGTCCCCTTGCCAGAATAATGAAAAAAGATCTTAAAAAGAGAAATATTGATAAATTGAAAGTGGTCTATTCCAAGGAACATCCAATAAACACAAATGATGCTGCTATAAATCAGGATAGAAAATATAAAGTGAAAGGTAGCGTTTCTTTTGTACCCTCCGTTGCAGGATTAATGATTGCCGGTGAAGTGATAAAAGATATTGCCGGTGCCTGATTCAATTTCATTTTTGTTTTGGTGAAATTGAACTTCTCATCTGCCTACATTTGATTTTGTATTTGCCAGATTAATATTATCTGTTGTATGATTATTTCCTGCACTATTTCAAATTCTATTTATGGTAATGTTCTTATGTTTGGCAGTTATATTTATATCGATAGCTATACTTTCTATATCAGGTAAATTGAAATGTTAAATCTTTTTAAGAATTGTATAAACAAATTATTGCCTAAAAATCTAGCCATATGTTATTGCATGAATACGATAATAGCAAAGATCGAGTCCCCTGACTCATGTAAAATATGATGATTTTACTGCTAAATTGACTTTCAGATTTAAAAATATTTTTAATTTATATATTGATTTTAATATATACTAATAATATGAACATTTCTAATTTATTCTCAGATGAAAAAATTAATACAGGTAGACAAGTTGAATTGGACATTGTCAAAGCGTTATCTATCATATTCATGATTTTTCTCCATACATTTTATGTTGCTAGTCTTTTTAAGTCTTCCTTTAATCAGAATTTTCATTTTATTTTAATGAATCTTTTAGGAAGGCCTTATGCTGCAGTTATTTTCATGTTTTGTATGGGTGTTGGGATTGTATACTCCAGACATAGTCAATGGGATGTTATGATAAAAAGAGGTGTTAAGTTATTCCTTTTGGGTATTTTAGTTAATATATTCGAATTTTTCATTCCCCATTTCGTTGCTGGAGCTCTTTTAGGTAAAGCTGATCTTTTCCCAATTGCTGGGGGTTTATTACTCTTTTGTGTTGATATATTAATATTTGCTGCTTTAGCATTTATTCTAATGGGGATTTTAAAGAAATTTGAACTTTTAAACAAAAAGGCGATTATCCTTGCAGTCGTAATGTCTTTAATGGGGACATTTTTATCAGGTACAGATTTTGGTGTTCCTGTTTTGAATTTATTTTTCGGTAACTTTATTGGGACTAAAGGAGGATTCACTTCTTTTCCTTTATTTGATTGGTTTATTTTCCCAATTGCAGGATATTTCTGGGGATATTACTTTATAAGAGCCAAAGATAAAAATACCTTCTTTAAGTTCTGGCCGATTTTATTAATTGTGGCTTTAATTTACTTTTTGGTATCTTCTGATATTTGGGGTGGTGTTGCATCAAATGATGTTCATAGGTATTACTTCCTAAACACTTTGGATGCACTGTTCTGTATAATTAATGCTCATGCCATGATTGGTCTGTGCTATTGGTTAGCTAAATATCTGCCGGATAAAATCATCAAAGCATTTACAATAATGAGCAGCAACATTAATGTGATTTATATTGTACAGTGGTTTTTTGTGCCATTGACAATAATACTTATAGAATATTTCACTAGTGATTTATTGGATGACTTGTTAACTTCGATAATTGCAATATTCATAATAATCTTGTCTACAGCTATTGCAGTAGGATATAAAAAATTAAAAACTCGGAGCTGAAATAATGAAATCAAAATCAAAGTGTTTTGTAGTACTCATTATACTCTGTATTTTATTTATTTTTTAAATTAATTTTATTAATGTCAATACTCTATTAAAAAAGTTTCTTTAGTTGTTATTTACATTAATACAGGGATATTCATGATTAAAACAAAATACGTTCAATAAGTTGTTGGAGCATAATTCATCTTAACATTAACACATACATTGTTTTGATAAATAACTAACAACTTAAATATTAAAACTGTTGTATAAAAATTATAAAGTTGTGATACTTACCCATTCACCACTAAAACTTTAATAAAAATTGCCACAAATTTAATTACATGAATGAAAATCTTTATGGAATGTTTGATAAAGTTTTACAATCTGAATATTCGATTATAGAAGAGGGCTCAAAAAAGACTTATTTGCTGGTAAAAAACATTTTAATGAATTTAAGGACGATAAACCAACATTAAGTAATGTTGTTTTGTCTGATACTTTAAAATACCTGGAAAATCAGGGTCTGATTTTAAAAAAAGTCATCGAAGACGATTCAAAAAGAAACACTGAATATTACCTTAGCGAAAAAGGTAAAAAAATGAATAAAGTATTATATGAGATGGTAATTTTCGGATTATATGAACTGGAAGGTGATTTAAGAGATGATGAATTTAAAGAAGAAATAAGAAAAGGATATGAAGAAATACTACTATAAATACTCGTGCTTAAAGAAATATCGAGTATTATGGATTATTTATTTCGAAATCGTGCAATTTCTGCCTAAAACCTTCAATTAATTTTTCCTTATTGTTTAGATGTCCACTTACACGGGCAACATTTTTCTGATGACAACTAAAGAAATTTTCTTAAATTCTTAAATGCTTTTACATTGTTCTATACTCTTTTCCAGTATCCGCTATTTGGTTCGTAAAGAATTCCTCTTTGTTGCAGTGTTCTGATTAAACTTTCAACTTTATCTTCACTAACACCGTGCTTTTCTTCCATGTTGCTTTTTAAAACATTTAATGGGGCTTGACCATTATATTCTTCTTCAAGTAATTTAACTTCATCTACGAGAGTGCTCAGTTTATCTCTTTCAGATTTTGGTCTTCCTCCACCAACAATATCTGCTTCAATTTCACCAGTTTCAGGATCAACACCTGCATCTTTAAGAGATGCCATTTGAAGCTTTACTGCTTTTTTAGCATCATCTTTATCCACAACTTCTTTTAATTTTACTTTAGCACAGGCTTCTGCTAAACGAATAATTGCTTCAAGTTGTCTTGCAGTAATTGGAACAACAGTATTTTCTTCAGCATTGCTGCTGCTGTTTCTTGTATCTACATAAAAATTCTTCAGTACTTCATTTGCTTCATCACTTAAAACCGGATTAATATTTTTACGTGCATAGGCAATGTATTTTCTAAGTAAATCTGGTTCGATTTCATAATCTACAGTATTGGACTGATGTATATTAAGAATGTGTTGTGCAAGCTCTGAATCGCCTTTTCTGCTTGGTTTGTCTTCAACAATCCATATTAAATCAAAACGAGATAAAATTGGTGGTGGCAATTCAATTTGATCAGCTAAAACTTTAAATCTATCAAACCTTCCAAATTTAGGGTTTGCTGCTGCAAGAACGGAACATCTTGAATTTAAAGTTGCCATAATTCCTGCTTTTGCAATACTTACGGTTTGCTGTTCTAAAGCTTCGTGAAGTGCTGAACGGTCTTCTGATCTCATTTTATCCAATTCGTCAACACATACATTACCTTGATCTCCTAAAACTAATGCACCTGCTTCTAATGACCATCCACCTAATTCGTCTCTAACGGCGGCTGCAGTTAAACCGGCACCAGTAGTACCTTTACCACTTGTATAAATACTTCTTGGAGCTAATTTAGAAACATATTTAAGGATTTGGGACTTACCTATACCTGGGTCTCCTACAATGAGGATATGGATATCTCCCCTTAAACGGGTTTCATCTTCAAGCTGTTTTGCAGATCCTCCAAATAACTGCAGTGCAATGGATTCTTTCACGTCACGATAACCTTTAATTGAAGGTGCGGTTGATTTGATAATTTTTTCATAAACGTTAGGGTCTCTTGATAACTCTAAAATTTCTTCCTCATCTTCTTCAGATAAGTGCAGCTCTTCAAATTCCTGTTCTAAAGGTTCGATATGGTTGACATAAATGTAATTTTTGAATTTGCCGCTACGTTCTTCCCTAAACGTTTTTAATGTTCCGGTAATTCTTACTTTATCTCCGGGATTTAATTCATCTACCAAATCATCTTCTAAAATCATTAACATCTGTTTAGGTTCGGTTCCTCCAGATAAATTTTCTAAAGGTTCTTGCATTCTGGCTGTCTGTGTATCAATGTAATGTGATTCTTCCTGAAGCAATCTAAAAGATCTTCCTCCACATTCCCCACATAATGATGGCTCTAAAATTGTTCTATCGGAAGTCTGCTCAACTTCATGTAAACGCATACAACCTCTACATTCAAAGACGGCTGTTTCAATACGTGGTCTTATTTCATCGGTCTTTCTGACAATACCCTCTGCCGCTACAAATGATCCGATGTATTTACTTAATAATATTTTTAAAGGAATTATATTAGTAACATTTTTAAAACGAATATTTAAATCAGCATCTTTAGCTAATGGGTCAATATTTTTAACAGCTATTTGGGCAGCTTCAATAACTTCTTCAGGTTTTTCAATTAATAAATCTGCTAAGTCCGGATCAAATACTTCTAAAGTAGTATAATCTACAGTCAGTGATCGATTATCTGGGTATGTTTCGAGGATTTCAAACACATCGTCCTTATATGAAGTTGCAAAAAATTCCTCAAATTTCGCAATTGATGTTTGTGATTTGGTAGTAGATTTCATTATTATTACATTATTTTTTCTTACTTAAAAAATAATTGGGTAGTGCTGGTGACATGTAAAAATTTCATATTGTAAAGTCTATATTATCTTGCTAATAAATGTGTTTTAATGCCAGTAAATGATTATTTTAATGTAATGGATATTTATTTGCAGAATAATGGATAAATTAAATATTTGGATTCTATTATTTTGAAATCTGTGGAAAGTTTGGGGATTGTTGTAATACTATCTTTTGGTATTGATTTTGATTTGGTTTGAGGTTAAAAATAGATTTTTTTAATTGGTAACAATTATATATTAAAATTAATAAAAGTATAGATAATATATAATAAATGAGGGTATTATGAGAAAATCTAGATTAAATCTATTTAAATCCACTTCCATGTTAATTTCTGTCATTGGAATTATCATGATTATTGCTACAATTATTGTTGTTGCATATGTGGGATTTAGTGTTGTAAATGAATCAATTACTGATGAAATATCTTCTGGAAATCAATATGATGATTTGGCTAAGTTAAGGTCACAATACGGTGATTTAGAATCAAAATTCGAATCAGTTAAATCCACTTATGCTTCTGGTTCTCAGAGTGATATTCAAAAATATAATGATGCTAAATTACAACTTTCACGAGCATCCTCTGCTATTGATAATGTTCAATCTGCACTTGATTCCAATAAACCATCAAATGAAGTCGACAGTAGAATCGAGTTTGCAAAAACAAAGTTAGCTGAGGCTCGTCAATCATTTGATAATCTTTAACTCTTTTTTTTATTTTTTTACTTTATGCTTGTAACCTAACCCAACAACGTACATTTCAGAACTTTTTTTACGTGAAGATGGAGGTTTTGTTGTTTTAACTTGTCTAAATTTCTTTTTGAGTCCATCTAACATTTCTTTATATTCCGGGCCTTGAAATACTTTCATGACAAGATTGCCTTTATGTTCTAAAATATTGTCTGCTATTCCAATGACTGCGTTTGTCAAATCAATTGATCTTAATTGGTCTAGGTTTTTAATGCCACATAATTCTGGTGATGCATCACTCATCACTACTTTTGCTTTTCCTCCAATAACGCGCATAATTTTACCTTGAACTTCTGGGGTGGTAAAATCTCCTTTAATCCTATAATAATTTTCTTCCGGAAGAGCTCTGATGTGGTTAAGGTCAACACCAACTACAATACCCTCTTCACCCACTTTTTCTAAAGCTACTTGTGACCATCCGCCAGGTGCGGCTCCAAGATCAACAACGGTATTTGCTTGTTTGATGATTTTATATTTTTTATCTAATTGTTTAAGTTTATATGATGCTCTTGAGCGATAAGCGTCTGCCTTTGCTCTTTTATAATATGGATCGTTTTTTCTCTCCATTTGCCATTTGCTGCCCATGTTATTCCTCCGGATATTGTGTAAAATCAAGTGCACTACACACAGGAGCACCAATTTTAATTATTTCCACATCAACATTTTTATCATTAACTTCAAGTAACATTACAGTTCTATCTGCAAGTCTAGGCACTATCGGACTTCCCGGATTTAGAAGTAAAATATCTTCAACTTGTTCTATTTTCGGCTGATGGGAGTGTCCTGTAACTAAAATATTAACGTCTAATTGCTTTGCCAAGTATAATAACTGTTGAGTGTCTGCTCTTGGATAAACTTCACCGTGAGCCACTCCAATTCTAACTCCTTCAACATCAATCACTCTTGCTTTTGGCAAGTCAAATCCTGCAACCCTATCCATATTTCCTTGTATTGCCATAACTGGGGCGATTTCTTCTAATTCATCAATAACTGATTGTGTTGTTAGGTCTCCAGCATGGATAATTAAATCAACATCTTTAAATGAAGTTAAAACCTTTTGGGGTATTTGTCTGGCTCTATCGGGGATATGTGTGTCTGAAATTAATCCTATTAGCATAATATTTTCCTCAATTATATTCTGTTTATTATCATTTTTAAATTTTTAAATAAAAAAAGTTATTAATTCATAATTATATAAATAATATCATCATATTCGAGGAATGATTTTATGGGTGAAGTTAAAAAAGAAGACATATTGGAGATTTTAAGTAAATATGATAAGGACAAAATAACTCTTGCTACCCTTGGAAGTCACACTTCTTTGCATATCTTGCAGGGTGCAAAAGAAGAAGGTTTTAGAACAGCTATTGTCTGTGAAAAAGGAAGAGAAATCCCTTATCAAAGATTCGATGTTGCTGATGAATATATCATTGTCGATGAATTTAAAGACATTGTTAATGAGGATGTTCAACAACAATTAAGAGATATGAATGCTATTGTAATTCCGCATGGTTCATTTGTGGCTTATGCGGGTTTAGATAATGTCGAAGATAAATTTAATGTTCCTATGTTTGGTAATAGGGATGTTTTAAGGTGGGAAGCAGAAAGAGATAAAGAAAGATCATTACTTGTTGAAGGTGATGTTCGTATTCCTTATAAATATGACAGCCCATCTCAAATCGACAGGCCGGTAATGGTTAAATTCCCTGGAGCAAGAGGAGGAAGAGGTTACTTTGTAGCATCCTCTACAGAAGAATTTGATGCTAAAATCGAAGCTATGAAAGCTCGTGGATGGTTAGAAGACTCTGATGTTGAAGCAGCTCACATTGAAGAATATGTTTCTGGTTGTAATTACTGTATACACTATTTCTACTCAGCTTTAGATGATAAAGTTGAATTGATGGGAATGGATACAAGATATGAATCAAGTATTGACGGTTTTGTAAGAATGCCTGCAAAAGATCAATTAGACATTGATTTAAGTCCTTCTTATGTTGTAACCGGTAACCATCCTGCAGTAATAAGAGAATCCTTGCTTCCACAAGTATTTGATATTGCTGATAAATTAGTGGATAGTGCTAAAAAATTAGTTCAACCGGGATTAAATGGACCATTCTGTATGCAAACATTAGTAAACGATAACTTGGAAGTTATCTGTTTTGAAATTAGTGCAAGAACTGATGGTGGAACAAATACATTTATGGATGGATCTCCTTACTCATACTTAACTTATGGTAAACCAATGAGTATGGGTAGAAGAATTGCTTTAGAAATTAAAAATGGTATAGAAAGAGATGAATTAGAAAAAATAATAACATAATTTAGTTATTATTTTTCTTTTTATTTTTATTTTTTCCAATCTTTTGCTTTTTTTCGTAATCTATTTTTGCTTTTTCACGACTTCTTTTCATCAATGCACCAACAAAACCTATAAGTGCACCTATGAGAAGAATAAGTATTACTACACTTATTGTACCGACTTGTGTTGAAAAATATCCGCTAAATTCTCCTAATGTTCCAATGAATGTTAAATATACGATTGGTGTTGATGCAATTGCACCGAGTATGGCCCCATATTTAACATTTTTAGCTTTATATCCAACATAGAGTAATCCTACTGATGACATTAGCATTAACCAGTCGTAGCCTTGTGATGCAATAATAACTATTCCTGCAGATATTGCAGCACCTATTACTAATGATTTAAAATCAATATCATTTACTAAATCCATAATTTACCCCTCTAATTTCTTTTTGATGAAAGTAGCCCTCCTAAGGCTCCAGTAATTCCCATGACTATTGCATAGTAAATTAACTCCATTGCAACGTCAATTAGACTTACAGCTCCAGATACTGTAAATCCGGTAAGTCCTCCTGCAATTCCGGCCATACTCCCCCCTACTGTAGCAGTTATAATAAAAACAACGGCACATAGAATCGTACCGAATGCCCCTGCAACAGCAGCATTCCACATTCCTCCGAAAGCTCCGGAATGGGCCATATAACCTACAATGAATCCAACAATTAATAATCCAATAAATTCATAACGTCCAAAGAATGCCTGTACACAAATAGTTAAAATAAAACCGGTAATAACTGCACTCCATTTAGTCATAATTTCACCTTTATTTAATTATTGAATATTAATTATGTCTTTTATTATAAAAATATTTATGATTTCAATATATGTCAGATAATTTATCCTTGATTTTTTCGAGCACTGCTAAATGCATTCTTTTTGTAAATTCTGCTCTGTCGTTTTGATTTAAAACATCAAGATAGCCTTGTGAAACTAAATTAAATGCAAATGGTGTTGGAATAACTGTGTTTATTGTTTTTATTTCCATTTCTTCTGATGCAATCCATTCTATTACTTTTTGTGCATTTTCAATATCCATATAATCTTCTAAGGCTTCTCTTTTTGATTCTTTTAATATTGGAAAATTTTCATCCATTTCCTGAACAAATTTGAGCAGTATTTTTCCACGTACTTGTTGGCGTCCAACAGATTTGGATTCTCCTTTGTATCTTCGAAGTGTCATTAATGAGCGTCCTGCACAGTGTCTGAATCTGCTGGCTAGCGTTTCTGTTTTATCAAGTGATTGAGTAAGTATCGGACGGAAATTTTCTGGAGTTAATTCTTTGAATGATTCGAGACCTCCAATTTTACTGTCTGAACTTAAGTAAAATCCATTGTCTGATATAGATATCGTGACATTCATATTGTATCTTCTTGCTACCAAGTAAGCTACTGCACGAGAGAGTGCATCATTCACCTTTCTTCCAAATAAACTGTGAAATATTACAAAGCGTCTGTCACCAAAACCACGATAATATTCAATCAACATTTTTCTATTGCTTGGGATTTGGGCATACTTGAACTGTTCAACAAAATATTCATAAATCGAATTTGCAGCAAAGTCATCAACATAAAGATAATCATAAATAAATTCCATAATGTCTTCTTTACTTCGCCTATATTGAAACATTGAATCCATATGTGCTCTAAAACGTTGAATATCCATTGCCAAGTCAAAAGATAATGGTAATTGTTGTGAAAACCATGAAGGGATTGTTGGCGGTCCGCTTGAAGGTGAAACATTAATTGTCATACCTTTACCATAATTGAATCTATAAGTGTTTCCTCCCAAAACAAAAGTATCTCCTTTTTTGAGTCTTTCCATAAATTCCGCTTCAATTTTACCAACAGTTTCACCATCACATTTAACTAAAACTCCAGAACTGTCGGGAATGGTACCTATATTCGTTGAATAAAGCATTCTGGCTAATTTTCCACGTTTGCCAAATGTATTTTCCTTATAATCAATCCATATTTTAGCATAAACATATCTATCTTCAAGCTGAGGATATTCTCCTGCCATATAACTTAAAACATCTTCATAATCATCTCTTGTGAGGTCTTTATAGCAATAGCTTTTTTTGATTACCTCATATGCATAATCAATATCCCATTTATTTTCAATACTCATTCCGTAAATGTGCTGGGCTAAAACATCTAAACAATTTTCGGGGATTTGAATTTTATCAATTTTTCCTTCTTTAGCATTTTTTAAAAGAACAGAACATTCAACCAAATCATCCCTATCGGTTACAATTATTTTTCCTCGGGATTTTTCATGTAATCTATGGCCGCTACGCCCAATTCTTTGAAGTGCTCTTGAAA
The DNA here is from genome assembly GCA_902771225.1 of uncultured Methanobrevibacter sp. Lineage (GTDB taxonomy): Archaea > Methanobacteriota > Methanobacteria > Methanobacteriales > Methanobacteriaceae > Methanocatella. The sequence goes on from CACXWH010000006.1 coordinate 14,315, forward strand.
CAGATTTCGGTGAGTTGATAAGAACCACCAAATCGATATAACCAATATCAATACCCAGTTCTAAAGAGGTGGATGATACTACTGCTTTAAGTTTTCCTTCCTTTAAACTATTTTCAGTTTCCAATCTGACTTCTTTTGAAAGAGAAGAATGGTGTGCCATGATATTTTTACTATTATAGTTCATTGGAAACATCTTTTTGAGATTATATACAAATCTTTCAGTTCCACTACGGGTATTGGTAAAGATTAAAGTTGTTTTATTTTCCTGAATCAGATCATCGACTAAACTGTACAATCCCAAACGGGTATCTTCTTCATCGGCAATGGTAATGTCGCTAACCGGACACATCACTTCAATATCCAGGTCTTTCAAATAATTGATGTTAACGATTTCACAATCTCTTTCAACACCATACTCATAACCTACAAGAAAACGGGCCATTTCATCAAGAGGGCTAACTGTAGCAGAAAGGCCAATTCTTGTAAAATTTCCCACTAAATGTTGTAATCTCTCAAGTGATAAACTAAGGTGAACTCCACGTTTGTTTTCAGCCAATGAATGGATTTCATCAACAATAACATATTTGACATGGCTTAACTTTTCTCTAAATTTTGGAGCAACAAGAAGAATTGATAGAGTTTCAGGCGTTGTAATCAGGATATGTGGCGGTACCTTAAGCATTTTTTGCCTTTGATATTGTGTTGTATCTCCGGTTCTCACGGCTTTTCTAATGCCTAATGATTTTCCTGCGATTTCTTCTATTTCTTGAAGAGGTTCATCCAGATTTTTTTCAATATCGTTATCCAGTGCTTTTAGGGGTGAAACATAAATGCAGTAAACTTTATCTTCAAGTTTTCCTTTTTCGGATAGTGTTGTCAACTCACTAATTATTGATAAAAAAGAGGTCAGCGTTTTACCGGAACCTGTTGGTGAGGAAACTAAAATATTTTTATTTTTATGAATTTCAACTATTGATCTTTTTTGAGCAGGTGTAAAGTCTTCAAATTTATTGTCAAACCATTGTCTAACCCAGGGATGTAATATTTTATAAATTGCATTTTTCGAGTAATTTTTTGTCTGCTCATGAATCATATTATCAATTTTAAGAATGTGTTAAAGATTATATATTTACGAAATCTAATAATTAATATATTGATATTAGAGGTTATAAAAATGTCTAATTTGACTGTGGACGAAGCAATAGAAAATCTTAAAAATGAAGATGTAAGTGTTAGAAAAGAAGCTATTGAATCATTAATTGGTGTAACTGATGAAGCAGCTATTGATCCATTAATTGAAGCTACAACTGATGAGAATGCACAAGTTAGATTTAAAGCTGCAGAAATTTTAGGAAATATGGGAAATGTTGCATTTGACAGATTAGCTTCAAAATTTGCATCTGAAAGCGGTAAAAATAAAAGATTTTTAGCTTTTGCTTTAAAAGAAACTAATAATGAAAAAGCCATTCCTCTATTTGCTGAAGCAGTAAGTGATGATGATTTTGGCGTGAGAAAAGTCTCAATTCGTGCTTTAGGTGAACTTCAAGCTAATGATAAGTTAGATATTATTGCTAAAGGTTTGGATGATGAAGATTGGGGAGTAAGATTGGCCACTATTCATGCATGCGCTGATTTGGCTACAGACGAATCTATTGCATTAATTAAAAAAGCAAGAAGGGATGAAAAAGACGAAGACTTTAAAAAATCTTGTAAAAAAGCTCTTAAAAAAGCAGATAAGGTAAAAAAAGCTAAATCTGAAGGAAAAGTTGTAGTCAGTACAATTCCAATGAAAACAATTAAAGAAATGGAAAAAACCAATCCTCAAAAGGCGATTAAAGAATATGAAAAATATGTTCAATCTGGAAGCGATAAGGACGCACCTTATAAAAGATTAGCTATTTTATATAGAAAATTACGTCAGGATGATAAAGAAATAGCAGTTTTAGAAAAAGCTATTGAAGTATTATCAGAGAAAAAACCTGGAAAAGAAAAATGGTTTGTTGATAGATTAAATAAAATGAAATAATTATTTTTCAATTATTTCATACAAATCATTTCTTCTGTTTTTTAAAACAGGTATTTCATTTCTTACTTTTTCTATTTCATTTAAATCAATTTCAACAATTTTCAACTCTTCTCGTGTGTCCAATTGGCAAATCACTTCACCCCAGGGATTAACAACAATGGAATGACCGTAACTATTATAACTTGCACTTTCATTTAATGCAGGTGCAACACCAACGCAAAATACTTGATTGTCTAAAGCTCTGGATCTAAATAATAATTCCCAATGTGCAGGTCCTGTTGTCATATTAAATGCTCCGGGGTAAAATAGTATGGATGCTCCTTTTTCAACATTTATATGTGCCAATTGGGGAAATCTCACATCATAGCATATTCCCATACCTACTTTTCCAAATTCGGTTTCACAGACACTAAATTTATCGCCCGGCGTTAACGTATCTGATTCTTTAAAATAAATTCCTCCTTCAACATCCACATCGAATAGATGCATTTTGCGATGTTTTGCAATAATATTTCCTTTCTTATCAAATAGATAACTGGTATTATATATTTTGGAATCTTCTTTTTCAGGTATTGATCCTGCTAAAATATATGTTTCATGCTGCCTGGCCAATTTAGAAATAGAATTTAGTGTAGGACTTGTTTTTTCTTCTTCTGCATATTCAATAAATTTATCATTTGAATATGGGCAATTAAACATTTCAGGTAAAACTACAAAATTAGAATTATGACTAACAGCTTCATTTATCATTGAAGTTGCTTTTAAAATATTTTCTTGCTTATTGTCAATTACATTCATTTGACATAAAGCTATTTTTAGTTTACTCATTTTACTTTAAAAATTTAATTGAAAGTATGAATTAAATCATACTGTTCAATATTTCACTGTTTTCAATACAGATTCAATTTCATTGGACGTAACATCATTCATGGTTTTTCCATCTATTTTAAATACGTATATTTTACCGTTGTTTAGTAATGATACGTATCTTGTGAAATTACCGTTGCTATTTTCTAAAATAACATTGGATGCATTCTGTCCGTTAATTTGAATTGGTTGAATTGTATTTATTTTAGCATTACTTCCTTGAGCGCTAGACGCTCTTTGAGTATTTAATTCAGATATTGATGAAAGATCACTAGTACTATTATAATACTCTATTCTAGTATTATTGCTACCTTCAAAGAATATTGCTCCAGAATGTAATTCATCACTTCCATTTATTTCCTTCCAAGCGGATGGGTATGAAAATGTAAAATTAGCATCTGAATACTTATTTGTTCCATTGACATTTTTTGTCATGTCACTAGAAGGTCCTGTAGCAATAATTATGCCGATTACAATTAAAGTAATAAGTAAAATAGTTCCAATTACAATTTTATTTTCTTTGATAATATCAATTGTACTTTCTTCATTTTCATTTTTATTAATTATTGGTCTATCTTCGAAGATATCTTCCTGTACAGGAACTTTTACTTTAGGTTTTGGGAATTTATATCCACAATTTCCGCAAACCGGAGCACCATCATAACTAGGATTTCCACATTCAGGACATTTTTTCACAGATTAACCTCCATTAAAATTTAGTTATATTACTTATATTATATAAATTATCACATATCTTTTTGATAAGTTCATTAAAAATTACTAATAAAATCCTCTCTGAAAATATATAATAAGGTTAGTATCTTATTACATATTAATATTAACTTATCAGTTTAATGTGATAAAAATGGATAAAGAGCTAATTAACAGAGATACATTTGGTAAAAACCATTCTGATGGTACAAAAAAACTTTATCGGATTGTGTTCAGAATATACTGATTTTTTTCAATGTTTATGTCAGAACTAATTGAATGGGCAGAATTTGGAGAAGACAAATGTATAAGAAGGAAAAAAAATAAAACTCAAAAGAAAATTATTGTGATATGGACAATATTTACTTGAAAATCATTCTTTAAACATTGTTAGGACATTTTTTTATCATTTAAGTTTTGAATACTTCGATGTGAAAGATTCATTTCCAATTAAATAAGTGATTATTTTATTTTTTTAGTTGCTAAATAATAACTTAATGCCAATGTTCCTTGAATAATTAAGCCTGGAAAAGTATATAGTAATTTTGTACCTAAATTTCCAGTATTTATTGTCATTGCTAGATTAACAATACCTATAATTACAACTAAATTAATTGCTGTTTGTGCATGTTTTGAATCGTCTAAATGTAAAATGAAATAAATTAATAAAATTATTTCCATAATTGATAATGAAACAACAAGTAATCCATAAGCTGTATATTGCGATGGGACCGCAAAAAGAATATCACATATAAACAGTATAACGCCTATTTTGTAAAATGTTGTTGCCTTCTCATAATTGGTAGTTGAATATATAATGATTGATAAAAATACAAACATAGACATAATGTATGGAAGCGCAACTATATAGTACTCCCTTATAATATTGCTGTATATTAGATACCCTGCAATCAGTATTCCTATTGCCAACAACACATAATGAATGTATAATCCTATGACATCTGCCTTTCTTAAATTTAATTCATAATCCATTATATCACCCATATTTAATTTCATTAAATTAAAATTTAATATAATTGAATATACAGTAATATATACTTAAAAAAGTAAAATTGGAAAGATAACTTATTATTATATGAAACTGCATACTCATCCAAAATAATATTGGATATTTTAGTTATATGTTAAAATATGCATAAATAGTTTTTTATTAAAAAATTATATGTATTGATATATTTTTCAAAAAAATATCTGAACTATTATGAGATTTTACTTATCATATTGAATGAATTAGATTGTAGATATATGTTGTGTTTTAGGTTATTTTCGTTCATATTACATTTCTGATGATAGTTTCATTAATTATTTGTAAACTTTTAGAATTAAGTATTGTTTTAATTTAATATCCCATTCGAATTTCTAATTACAAATATTGGTTTATTGATGAAATTCTAGCTAAAATTTAATATTGAAAGTAATAATTAAAATTTAGTGGAGTTAGATTTTAATGATTTTAATTATTATTTTTAGTTTCATCGATTAAATAAATGAACACGATGATTATTCTAATTAGTACAGATATTTTTCAATTCATTGGATGAATCGCTTCTTTGATAATTCAATAACTAAATTCGGAGTCATTGGAACTGAAAATATGTAATTTTATTCGTAATTTCAATTATATGTGTCATTAATGTCAATATTGTTAATTGGGCACAAAAAGGAAAAGTCTGTGGTGGAGGATCATTCCTCCACTAATTCGTGAAAAAATTTTTGGTCGATTGTTTTAATCTTGTATTATTTAGTGAATTTTTGTTTCATTGCATTATTTCTTTTTTTGTTGTTTAATATTTACACTTATTTTTTTTATATAATGTTTAATATTTTGTCCAAAATTCTAATTTTGTGATATTCTAATGCTTTTGAACGATATCGCAAAAATTATTTGTTTATGTTTTTTAGATTAAGGAGAAAAAGTATATGATAATTTCGACATTATTACTTATATTATATAAAGTAAGTGATTATAAATATATTATTAAAAGATGTGGTTATGATGTCTGGAGAAAATAAAATTGATGTTAATGATATTAATTATGCTATTTATAAATTAGGAAATTGGAAAAATAATTATGAAATTAATCAAATTGGATTATCAAAAGAAATTCCACTTACAAAACCCACAATAACTCATATTAAATTTAGTATGGATGAAATAAGAAAATCTGAATTTGATATTTCTAATAAAACAGTAAATGGTTTTGTAGCTATTGCACTTCAATTAAATCCTAAAGTTCAAAAAATGGATTTGGATGATGTAATCCGTTTAGAACAAGAGGAATATGAAAATATAATTGAAGAATTGGATAATTTGGAATTGTTGGATGAAAATTCAACTGTTGATTTGGATAACGAAAATTATCTTATTTATAAGTTGGAAAAAGAATGTCATGTAACCATGTCAATTCCTGCAAATGAACATACTAAAAAATATTATGAAGAAGAAATGAAGAGAATTGATGATGCGGTTTTAAATTAAAACGCATCTAAAGTAACTCTTTTATCTCTTTTTAATTCACGAGGAGGTTCAACGCTAACAAATTCAATATTTTCCTCTTCAATCATTTCACGAGCATCTTCCATAAGTGATGGTGCAACAAGTATTCCCCTTATTTTCTTTTTTTGAGCTTTACATTCTTTTAAATAATCATTATCTGTATTTTCCAAGTCTTGCAAGTATCTTCTTATTTGTTTCACTGCACTGACTCCAGCTTTACGTGCCTTCAGCTCTAAAATCATCAGGTTTCCTTCACTATCTTTACCTAAAATATCAATAAAACCGTGTTCAACACTATATTCTCTGGTTTTTGGAGTAAAGCCTTCTTCAATAATATGAGGTCTTTTCATAATCATGTCGCTCATATCTTTTTCATATCCTGCCTGCTCAAGTTCTTCAAAGTCTTCAACATTGGCATAATTAATAAATTGAACTTGCCTTACTTCAACACTTAACAGTTCTTTGGGTGTTCTTCTGTGACTTTCAAGGATTAAACGGTCACCTTTTAAGTAACTTCTAGTTTTGGATTTAGGGGGTTGCCAATTAACAGGTTCTACTTTTTTATCTTGATGTATTAAAAAAGAACCATCAGGTTTAATTAATATGATTCGTTCACCCCAATTTAGTTGACTTAAAGCACGCCCTTCATATTCGACTTTACAGCATGCAAATAGAATTATTGTAGCTCTTTTTCGCATAGCTTCTTCGACCAATTCGTATGCTTTTTCACAATTAGGTTTTTCAAGAATTTTATATTTCATTACTTTTTACATTGGTTAGATTAATTTAAATATTTTGTTTTTGAAATGTTATCTTAGAAATTGTATGGTGGAATTAAAGTGTGTGAAGATGAATATTTTGATGAAAAAAGGCAAAGTTTTTCAATGGATTCGTTTGAATTTTCAAATGGTGAAGTTCTTAAAAATGTTAATGTTGAATATATGACCTGTGGAACTCCAAAATATGATGGGGATACAATTACCAATGCAATTGTTTATTGCCATGGTTCTTTAGGCAATTTCACTTCTGTAAAGAAAATTTTTCCATTAATGTATGAAAATGCTCCATTTGATGAAAATAAATTTTTTTTCATTTCTATTTCATCTTTAGGTTCTCCAGGGTCATGCTCTCCTTCTTCAACCAATTTGAAGAATAAATTTCCATCATATTCAATCGAGGATATTGCAAATTTTCAAAAGCAATTCTTGGCTGAAAAATTCAATATTAAACATGTCATTGGGATTATAGGAAATTCTATGGGTGGTTTTGTTGCTTTAACATCAGCTATTCTATTTCCGGACTTTGCAGATTTTATAATGCCTGGTGTAAGTACTTATAAGGTTGCCGGTCATGATTATATTTTATCTAAATTTATTAATGAGATAATAACTTCTGATGAAAATTATGAAAAAGGCAGTGTAAATGATTCAATTAAAAGGACAATAAGATTAGCCAGTTTGGCTGAATTTAATTTTGGTCTTTCAAAAGAAACATTAAGGGAAACTCCGAAAGATGAATTGTCTCTTAATTTTGAAGAATTTGGCGAAGAAAGCAAATTTTTAGATATCTATGACATGAAATACTGTAATGAGGCATGTATGAACTATGATATTGAAAAAGACTTGGGTAAAATAACAGCTAAAGTTTTTATTATTGCATGTTATCAGGATCCTCATTTTCCTCCGGAACTTGATGGGATTCCAATGTCTGAAATGATTCAAAACTCTCAGTTAGTTATAATGGATTCAAGCTTGGGCCATTTATGTTTTAATGAACTTGAAAACATTACTGGTGAGTTGAATAATTTCATGAAAGATTTTGAGGTGAAAAATGATTGTTAAAATAACTGGCTTTGATGAAAATGCTGAAGTTCCATATATTGATTATGAAGTTTCTTGTTTATCATCAAATCAATTGGATTTTTTGAATGATAATTTGGATGAAAAAACTTCAGTTGATGAGGATATTTTAAAAATTAGGCTGTATTTTGATGATTTTTTTCCTTTTCAAAGCGATACGGCTAAAATTAGATTGGAAGATTTCATAGCTCGTGAAGAAATAGAAATGAATCTATTTTTATCAAGTTTCTTGGATGATATGTGAATATTTTTCATATTTTTATCACTTATTTCATGCAATTTATGCATTTTTAGGCAATTATAGTTCAATATAAATATTCTTAACATTTTATATATTATGAAAATTAAAAATCATATTACTCTCTATTTTCTGTGGGTGGCTTTTATGTATAATGAAAGATATTTTTTGAAACATGAACAACACTTTTTTGATCAATTTGAATTTGAAAATGGATTCATAATGGAAAATGTTAAAGTCGATTATGGTGTTTTCGGTACTCCAAAGTATGATGATGAAGGCAATATTATTAATGCAATTCTCTTTTGCCATAATTTTGAAGGAAATTATTCAAGAATCTCAGATTTTAATTCCTGGACTGAAAAAAACAAAGTTTTTGATAAAGATGAATATTACTTTATTTCAATCACTTCACTTGGCTTTCCCGAGTCCTGCTCACCATCCACTTCCGGTTTAAACCATAATTTTCCAAATTATCAAATTGAAGATTTAGTAAAATTTCAAAGACGATTAATCAGGGAAAAATTTCCTAATATTAAAAAATTGAAAGGTATAATTGGTTATTCTGTCGGAGGATATATTGCTTTAGGTTGGTCTATTTACTATCCTGATGATATGGATTTTATAATTCTTTTGAATAGTTCTTTTAAATCTCAAGGACATAGATATGTTTTTGCAAATTTAGCTAATCGTATTATAGAACAATCTTCACAATATTCTTTAGATTTGTATGATGAATCTATTTCAAGATTGTTGATTTCTATTTCACAGATTCATTATATACTGAGTTTTTCAAAAGATTATTTAAATAATTTATCTATTTTGGATATTGATTTGTCTATAGAACGTTTTGCAGAAGATATTTTATTTATAGATATTTATGATATAAAATTTTGCAATGATTTTATATTGTCATATAATTTAGAAGATGACTTGGATAAAATAAAATGTAATGTATGTATCATTGCTGGTGATTCTACGAATTATTATGTTGCTAAATATGATTCAATTCCAATACATGAGGCCGTTGAAGGTTCAACGTATCTGCCATTAGACATTGATGATGATGATTTAAATATCCTTAATTATATTTATAAAGTTGAACCGAATCTTAAAGAATTCATAGATTCTATTTAAAAAAAAGAAATTAGCTAGAATATAATCTAGCTATTTTGAAGATTCAAGCATATGTTGGACAGCTTTCAGTGACTTTTCCGCAACATCCTTTGGAACTACGATTTCAGGAGCTTCGTTTTTCAAAGCATCTCTGACTTTTTCAAGTGTGTGAAGTTTCATTGTTTTACAAATTGCTCCTTCAAGCAAAGGATATAATTTTTTACCTGGGACCTCTGAGTTTATTCTAGTAATCATGTCAATTTCTGTACCGATTATAAACTCTTCTTTTTCACTTTCAGCTATGAATTTCAACATTCGGCCAGTGGATAATATTTCATCACAAGCTTCTTGGACTTCAGGACTACATTCAGGATGACAAATTACGACTGCATTCGGATATTGTTCTCTTTTAAGCTCTATGTCTTCGACGTGGAACAGTCTATGTACGTAACAGTGTCCGTCTTTTGGTGTCGGTATGATTTCTTTGTCTATGCTTTTTTGAACATGCATTCCTAAATTTTTATCAGGTCCAAATAATATTTTATCATGAGGCAAGCTTTCAGTAACTTTAACTGCATTTGCAGAGGTACATAATGTATCTGCATGTTGTTTTGCCTCAGCAATACTGTTTACATAAAGAATAACTCCAGCATCAGGATGTTCTTCTTTTGCTTTCAATAATTCTTCTTCAGGTAACATATGAGCCATAGGACATTCTGCCTCTAAATCGGGAATAACTATTTTTTTATCTGGATTTAGGATATATGCAGTTTCTGCCATGAAATCAACACCACAAAATACTACTAAATCTTTATCCTCTATTTGGGATGCTTTTATACATAATTCTAAAGAATCACCTAAAAAATCAGCGATTTCCTGTATTTCTTTTGGCTGATAATTATGTGCTAGAATTATCGCATTCTTTTCTTCTTTTAACCTATTTATTTCATCATGTAGAGCACTCATAGTTTCACCTAATTTGTAAATTTTCTTATTTCATTAGTAATTATTAATTTATAGTCATCCTTCTTATTTAAGTCTTTTATCCAAAATGATATTTTGATATTTATTTGCTCAAATGTAATGTCTCTTGCATAAATTTTTGGTTTGGGATTATCCAAAACGCCATCCAATTCATTAATTTTTTCAAAAATGTATAAATTAAATTCGTCAAGATCAACATTTAATGCCAATCCTGCATTAATATTAATTCTATATTTTTCAGGATTCTTGTACAGTTTATATAAATTATTTGTCAGTGTTGAATTGGGTATTGTACTGATAATTCCATCGTCATCTTTAATTGTGGTTGTTCTTAAATGAATGTATTGAACAACACCTTTTGTCTTATTTATTTCAATCGTATCTCCTGTTTTGATACTTTTGCCAATTATCAGTATTATTCCTGAGAATAAATTTGAAATTATATCTTTTGCTGCAAGACTCACAGCAATACCAACAATACCTAAACTTAATAATGTACCATATAGATTAACTCCAAATAAGTTTAAAATATCCATCAATGCTATGAAATAGATAATATAAATTACAATATCTCGAATAAGATATATTCCAGTAAGGTTATCATTAAAATGTTTGATTTTATTTAATACGGCTTCAATTACTTTACCAACTATTTTTGTGGTGATAATGGTCAGTATTGCAATAAATAATGCTTCAATTAAATTTTGGGGAATATCCATATTACAACTCCAATTTCATTAAATCCTTAGCAATTTTTGTATTTTTAAAAATTTCCTGAGCTTCTTTGAGTAAATCATCAACTTCAGTATATCTTGTACTAATGTGTGTTAATATTAATTCTTTTGAATTTGAATTAAGCGCAATATTGGCCGCATCTACAGAGGTTGAATGGGCATGTAAATCTGCTTTATCTTTATCTTCTGCTTTATATGTGGATTCATGTATTAAAATAGTGGAATCCTTAGCAAAGTTAATAATTTCTTCACAGGGCATTGTATCGCCGGAATATGTGATTTTATGGCCTTTTCGTGGAGGTCCTAGAACTTGTTCAGGTTTTATTATTTCTCCATTTACTTCAACACTTTCGCCACTGTGAAGCTTTCCGAATTTGGGGCCTACTGGAACGCCTAAATCAATTGCTTTTTGACGTAAAAACCTTGGTTTTTTCAGTTCTTCAACGGAATAGGCTAAAGTTAATGTATTATGTTTAACTCTTTGAGCTTTAATAATATATTCTTCATTTTCGATAACTGTTCCGCTGTCAATTTCAATCCATTCTAATGGAAAATCAAAATCAGGAAAGCCTAGATTGGATATGGCTTGTCGCAAATTATCCAGTCCTTTTGGCCCATAAATGGTTAATTTAGTCTCACGTCCTCTGAAATTCATTGATTGTAGGAGTCCGGGCATGCCTAAAATATGGTCTCCATGATAATGTGTAATGAAAATCTTTGAAATTTTCATAGGGCTTATTTTAGCATAAATTAACTGTCTTTGTGTTCCTTCTCCACAATCAAATAACATGGTCTCTCCAAATGCTTTAATGGCAATTGAAGGATGGCTTCTTGTATATGAATGAACTGCAGAAGAAGTTCCTAAAAATGTAATTTCCATAATTTAATCACTTATTTTATATTGTATTTTAAATATATATTTTATATGATATATTAAATTTTTAGGTGATTTTGTGGATAAAATACTTGAATATATGCTTGACGAGGATGAAGGTTTTGGAGATATAACATCAAATAGCGTTATTGATAAAAATGAAGAGACGTCTGCCCATATTATTTCAAAGGATAGTGGTGTTTTAGCAGGTATTGATGTAGCTAAAGAATTATTTGAATCTAAAATGGTTAATGTTGTATTTCATTTGGATGATGGATGTGAGATAAAAAAAGGCGATTTGCTAATGTCTCTTCAGGGTAATGCGAGAGATATTTTATTGGTTGAGAGAACTGCCTTAAATTTATTAATGCGTATGAGTGGTGTGGCCAGTGCAGCTAATCAGTATGTAAAACTTGCTGAGGATAAAGTTATTATTGCAGGAACTCGTAAAACCCAACCTGCTATTGGAAAGTTCGATAAAGAGGCTTTAAAAATTGGAGGTGCAGATACTCACAGATTTAATCTGGATGATATGGTTTTAATTAAGGATAATCATATTGCTGTTGTTGGATCTCCTTTGGAGGCTCTTAAAAAGGCACAAAAGAATGTTAGCTTTTCTAAAAAGATTGAAATTGAAGTAGAAACATTGGAAGATGCAATTTCATGTGTTGAAAACAAAGCTGATATTGTAATGCTGGATAATATGGATTCTTTAAAAGTTAAGGAAGTCTTGGATGAACTTGAAAAAAGAGATATTCGTCAAAATTCATTAATTGAAATATCCGGTGGAATTAATAAAGATAATATTCTTGATTATGTTGATTTGGGAGTGGATATTATTTCAATTGGAGGGCTAACCCATTCTTCAAGAAGCCTTGATTTCAGTTTAAAAATCGAGAAATAATTTATTTATCTATTTAAATCAATTGCTCCTTCTAATTGCAATTAATACAATTTATTTCTCTTTTAGAATTATAATAATTTTCAAAAAACAAACTTTTAATAATATTGGAAAAGATATATATTACAGATAGGTAATTTTTTATTTTATATAATGGTGATTTAATGGTAAAAATGGCTAAATTGGCTTTGGAAGATGGAACTGTTATTAAAGGGGAAAGATTTGGTTATGAGACTACTAAATTAGGAGAACTTGTTTTTTCAACTGGCATGGGTGGTTACACTGAATCTTTGACTGACCCGTCTTTTAAAGGAGAAATATTAATGTCCACTTATCCTTTAGAGGGAAATCATGGGGTAAGTGAAGAGTGGTATCAATCTGATAGGATTCAGGTTGAAGGGCTTGTTTGTCGTGAAGTTTGTCGTGAATTATCTAATTTTGGACCTCAAAAGACTTTGGATGAATTTTTAAAAGAATTTAAAACTCCTGGAATTAGTGGAGTTGACACAAGAGATTTAACTTTAAAAATTCGTGAAAGAGGCTCCCTTAAAGCAGCTATTACGACTGAAGATATTGCTGATGATAAATTGATTGAAATGGCAAAATCCCAACCAAGCATTGAAGATAAAGATATTGTTCATTTAGTTTCAACAAAAGAAATTAAATTATTCAATGAGGACGCAGACAAAAAAGTTGCATTAATTGATTGTGGTGTTAAAAAGAATATTATTAACTCATTTTTAGAAAGAGATATTGGGGTAGTTTTATTCCCATATGATACTGATTATAAAACTGTTTTAGATTACTCTCCAAGTGGATTGATGATTACTTCAGGACCAGGTAATCCTGATAGGGTATATGAAACAATTGAAACCATGAAAAAATTATCAAATAGATTGCCGATATTTGGTATCTGTATGGGTCAGCAATTAATTGCAAAATCTTTTGGAGCTAAATCTTATAAAATGAAATTTGGTCACAGGGGAGAAAACCAGCCGGTTAAAGATTTAAGCACAGGAAAAGTAGTTATTACTTCCCAAAACCATGGTTTTACTATAGATAAGGAATCATTAAAAGAAACTGATTTGGTCCTAACACAAGTTAATTTAAATGATGGAACTCCTGAAGGTATTTCTCACAAGGAATTACCTTTGCGTTGTATACAATACCATCCTGAAGCAGGACCGGGTCCAAATGATACAAGAAGTATTTTTGATGAATTTAACCAAATGATGGATGATTATTAAAAAATTGAGAGGATTACATATGCCAGTAGATAAAGATATTAAAAAAGTTTTAATTATTGGTTCTGGACCTATTCAAATCGGGCAGGCAGCAGAGTTTGATTATTCAGGATCACAAGCATGTAAATCACTAAGAGAAGAGGGAATAGAAACAGTACTTGTTAACAGTAATCCTGCTACTATTCAAACAGATATTGACATGGCAGATACTGTTTATACAGAACCATTAACTCCGGAAATTGTTGCTAAAATCATAAAAGAAGAAGAAATTGATGCTATTTTACCAACTATGGGTGGACAAACCGGATTGAATATAGCAACAGGGCTTGGAGATTTAGGATTATTGGAAGGAATTAAAGTTTTAGGCTCTGATGTTCAAACAATTAAAGATGTGGAAGACCGTGACCTGTTTGCAAATCTTATGGATGATATTGGAGAGGAAATTCCAAAATGTCAGGCTGTCGAAAGTGTTGATGATGCACTTAAAGCAGTAGAAGACATTGGTTATCCGGTTATTGTCAGACCAGCATTCACATTAGGTGGAACTGGTGGGGGAATTGCTCACAATGAAGAAGAATTAATTGAAATCGCTACCCATGGTTTGGATATGAGTTTCATTAATCAAGTTCTTATTGATGAATCTGTTCTTGGATGGAAAGAAATCGAATTTGAGGTAATGAGGGATAAAGAAGATACCTGTATTATTGTTTGTACAATGGAAAATATTGATCCTATGGGAATTCACACAGGAGATAGTGTGGTTGTTGCTCCAATTCAAAATTTATGTGATGAAACTGTCCAGAAAATGCGTGATGCTTCAATTAAAATTATCCGGGCATTAGGTATTCGTGGAGGATGTAATATTCAATTTGCATTAAATCCGGAAACTGATGAATATAAGGTAATTGAAGTAAATCCTCGTGTATCAAGAAGTAGTGCGCTTGCATCAAAAGCTACAGGTTATCCTATTGCTAAAATATCTTCAAAAATAGCTTTAGGAATGACTTTGGATGAAATTAGAAACGATATCACTAAAGAAACTCCCGCTTCATTTGAACCTGCTATTGATTATGTTGTAATTAAAATCCCGAGATGGCCATTTGATAAATTTAAAGGAATCACTCGTCAAGTTGGAGTTCAGATGAAAGCTACAGGTGAGGTAATGGCTATCGGAAGAACTTTTGAAGAAGCATTCCAAAAAGCATTAAGATCACTTGATATGGGCTTTAACGGATTTGAGTATGTCGAATACAGTGAAGAAGATTTGGCAAATCCAACAGACTTAATTTATTTCCAGATTTATTCAGCTATCAAGGACGGTATGGATATTGATAAAATAAGAGAACTGACAAATATTGATAATTTCTTCTTATACAAAATCCGAAATATTGTAAACTTTGAAAATGACGTTTCAGCTGAAAAATTAAATGATGAATATTATTTAAGAAAAGCAAAACAGCTTGGTTTTTCCAATAAAAGATTGGCTGATTTATCTGGCCAAACTGAAGAATACATTAGAAATTTACTTTCAAGATATAATATTAAGCAATCATACAAAATGGTAGATACCTGTGCGGCTGAATTTGAAGCTAAAACTCCATATTATTATAGTAGCTATGACACTGGTAATGAATTAACCTCAACTACCAAGAAAAAAGTAGTTATCTTAGGTGCTGGACCAATTAGAATAGGTCAGGGTATTGAATTTGATTACTGTTGTGTACATTCATCACTTGCTTTAAAAGATGATGGAATTGAAACCATTCTTATTAATAACAACCCTGAAACTGTAAGTACTGATTATGATATTTCAGATAAATTGTTCTTTGAACCTATTACCTTTGAAGATGTTATGGGAGTAATTGATCAAGAAAAGCCTGATGGTGTAATTGTACAATTTGGTGGTCAAACATCAATTAACTTGGCAGTACCTCTGGCCAATGCAGGAGTTAAAATTTTAGGAACTCCATACGAAAGTATTGATAGGGTTGAAGACAGAGAATTATTTGCTGACTTACTGGAAAAATTACACATTCATCAAGCACCCTATGGAACTGCAAATTCATTTGAAGAAGCTCGTGAAATTGCGGAAAAAATCACATTCCCTGTATTGGTGCGTCCATCATATGTTATTGGTGGAAGAGCTATGGAAATTGTTTATGATAACAATGAACTTGAAGAATATATGAAAGAAGCTGTAAAAGTATCTCCGGAACATCCAATTCTTGTCGATAAATTCCTGGAAGATGCAATTGAGTTAGATGTTGATATTTTATGTGATGGTGAAGATGTATTTATTGCAGGAATTATGGAACATATTGAAGAAGCAGGAGTTCATTCAGGAGATTCTGCATGTGTAATTCCTCCACAAACTATTCCAGAACACATATTAGATACTATTCGTGAAAATTCAACCAAATTGGCATTGGAATTGGATGTTAAAGGTTTAATGAATATTCAATATGCAGTAAAACTTGATGAGGAAATGGTTTATATTATTGAAGCAAACCCTCGTGCAAGTAGAACAGTTCCATTTGTAAGTAAAGCTATTGGTGTGCCGTTAGCTAAAGTGGCTACCTGGATTATGAATGGTGCTAAACTCAAAGACTTTGGTTTAACAAAAGAAATTAAAATTAATCATGTTGCTGTTAAAGAGTCTGTATTCCCATTCTTGAAGTTACCTGAATCTGATACTATTTTAGGTCCTGAAATGAAATCCACCGGTGAAAGCATTGGTATAGATGAAACATTCGGTATGGCATTTTATAAATCTCAACTTTCAGCAGGAATGGTTTTGCCTAAAGAAGGTAAAATATTCGTTAGTGTAAAAGAAGATGACAAGAAAAAAATCAGAACTATTGCAGAAAAAGCAGTTAATTTAGGATTTAAACTTACTGCAACTCGCGGAACTGGTGAGGCAACTGGTCTTGATAGTGTTGAGATAATCAAAAAAGTATCACAGGGCTCTCCTAACATTAGGGATGCTATTTTAAATAATGAAATTGATTTGGTTATCAATACTTCTGAAGGTAAGCAATCTGCTAAAGACGGTTATACAATTAGACGTTTGGCTATTGAATTAGGTATTCCTTATGTTACTACTTTGGCAGGTGCAAGAGCAGCGCTTAATGCTATTGAAGCTGTTCAAAATAATAAAATCAAGGTCAATTCATTAAATAATTATGTTGATGAAGAATAATTTTTCTTCATTAATTTCTTTTTTTTTAATTAGAATATAAGTACTCTTTAATATTAATACCGCATGAAGGACATTCTTCTTGGTTAATTTTTAATTTGCTTCTACAATTGGGACAATAATTAAGTTTAACTTCATATTCTTTAGTTAAATCTAGTTTTAAATTCATTTCAATTCTTGCTGTAATATTCTTTTTAAGCGCATTTTCATCCCAGTCGTTTTCCATTAAAATTTTCTTATAATAAAAGGCTTCTGTCATTGAAGCATAATATCCAAAGATTTTTTCTCCTTTTTTAATATAAAATCCTTTTTCCTTGTGATTAAAAAGAATTTCCCCTTCTCTTTCTTTTTTGTTAACTTTTATTCCTTTGATTCGTCCTTTCGATCTTTTTTCTGGAAATGGTGGTAATACTGTATTTTCATATTTGTTTTCAAGATCACATTCTACAAGCAGATCATAGTCAAAATTACAGTAAAATAAAGCATCTCTTTCATATAATGCATCAGATAATTTTTTAAACTCTCCATAGTCTTTATTATTGTATTTGATACGGTATACATTACCGCTTTTAACAATGTTTCTATAAAAATATCTTATTTCCTGGGAGTTAATTTCAATCATCCTCATTAATTTGATGGTAAGTATTAGTTATGTCAGTGGGGTTTTATAAATTTATTTTATGAATTCTTTCATTCCATAAGATTTAAATATTTTCAATTAAAAATTTTTTTTTAATGTTTACTATAACTAATGGAATTATTTTAAAAGGTTTGCATCTCAATCCGATTAAAGCTAATATAACTATTGATGATGGAATTATTACCGATATTTCTAAAGATTCAAAAGAGGGTAAAATAATTGATGTTGATGGTGCTGTTGTAGCTCCAAGTTTTTTAAATGGCCATACTCATATTGGAGACTCAATTATTAAGGATGAAGGTTATAGTTTATCTTTGGGAGAAATGGTCAAACCGCCTAATGGGGTTAAACATCGTGCTTTAGCATCTGCTGAAGATGAGGATATTATCGAATCAATGAAATCTTCCATGTGGGATATGCTTGAGTCAGGAACTACGCATTTTATTGATTATAGGGAAGGTGGAATTAAAGGAGTTAAACTTCTTAAGAAAGCCTCAAAAGATATTCCAATCACGCCAATAATCCTTGGTCGTGATGATAGTTTTTATGGTGATAATCCGGATTTATCAAAAGTGAAATCACAGATTAAAAAACTTTTAAAAGTGGCTGATGGTATTGCTCCCAGCGGTTTTGGTGAAATCACGGATGAAGTTGCTAATTTAATCTCTGAAGAATGTAAAAAGGAAGGAAAAATTTCATCCATTCATGTTGCAGAATCTGAATCCACACAACTGGAGTCTTTAGAAAAATTTGGCAGGACAGAAATCGAACGGGGAGTAAATTGTGATTTTAATCAGTTGGTTCATTGTACTAATCCTAAAAATAATGATTTAAATTTAATTAAAAATTCAAATTCAAATATTGTCGTTTGTCCGAGAGCTAATGCAACATTAAATGTTGGTATTGTTCCATTAAATGAAATGTTAAAATTAGGCATCAAGCCAATTTTAGGAACGGATAATTTAATGCTTAATAATCCGAACATGTTTAGAGAATTGGAATTTACACTTAAAATAATGTCTGTTAAGTATAAAAGTTATTTAAATCCCTGCAAACTTCTACAAATGGCAACAACAAATGGATGTCAGTTTAATTTTAATAAATCTTATATTGAAATCGGACAATTTGCCGAGTTAAATATCATAAAACATTTTTCCAAAAATTATTATTTATCTCTAATAAACCGTTCAGAAACAAAAAATATATTATATACTATTAATAGAAAGTATACTAATAGTATATTGAACATATAGAATCATATATTATTGGAGATTTAAATATGTACAAGAGGATTTTAGTCCCAACAGACGGGTCTGAATTTGCAAGAAAAGCAGAATTACATGCTTTATTCTTAGCTAAGGTTAGTGGTGCTGAGATTATTGCATTAAGCGTATCTGAAAATCAATTTATTACTGGAATTTCAGTAACTGATGAAGTTGAGCAATTAAATCTGATATTAAAAGATCGCTGTGAAGAAGATCTTAAAGAATTTGAAGAAATGAATGAAGATGGGGTAAAGATATCCTCTATTATTAGAGAAGGCTCTCCTGCAAATGTTATTTTGGA
Organism: uncultured Methanobrevibacter sp.; assembly: GCA_902771225.1. Taxonomy (GTDB): domain Archaea; phylum Methanobacteriota; class Methanobacteria; order Methanobacteriales; family Methanobacteriaceae; genus Methanocatella. Next base: position 33,789 of record CACXWH010000006.1, read on the forward strand.
TGTAGCCGTGGAAGAGGACATAGATTTAATTGTAATTGGAAGTTCAGGTAAATCTGGTTTTGATAGATTTATTCTGGGTAGTGTCAGTGATAAAGTTGTTAACGCTGCTAAATGTCCAGTATTAGTTGTACATTAAATTATTATAATTTTTTCATGTGAAATAGAACATAAGGTGTTTTTAATGTTAGTAAAAAGAGTAATGTCTAAAAAAGTTGTTAGTGTTTCTGTTCCTGGTAGCAGAGAAAAGGTTTTAGACTTAATGAGAAAAGAAAATAAAGCAGTACTTCCTGTTATTAAAGAAGATAATAATAAATTAGTTGGAGTTGTTACTCGTTCTGATTTAATTAATAATCCTGATGAAGAACAAATAGCAATGTTGATGAGTAGAAATCTTATTGTAGCAAGTCCTGATGATGATGTTAAAGATGCTGCTCGTATAATGATTGAAAATGATGTAAGAAGAGTTCCTGTAGTTAATGATGATGGGGAATTAGTTGGAATTATCACTTCATTTGATTTAGTATCTCAAGCTTTAACTAAAATTGAAATTGATGATGCTGTTGAAGATTATATGATAACTACAGTCCCTACTACTTGGGAAAAAACTCCTTTAAATGTTGCTTTTGAATCAATGAAACAATTTGGCCTCAAATCTATTTTAGCATTAGATGATAATGCTCAACTGTCCGGAATTTTAACTGAAACAGATTTCATTGCAGAAAGTGAAATTATTTCTGAAAGAAGTGAACACAGCTCAACCGTTGGTACTGAAGGAGATAAATGGTCTTGGGACAGTACTTCTGTTTTATACATTGAAAAAAATCATTTAAAATTCACTGATAAGGTTGTAAGTGATGTTGCTATAGGTAATGTTGAAGTAGCTAATTCAAAAACTAAAGTTTCTGATTGTGCTAAAAAAATGAAAACATTAAATATTGAACAAATCCCAGTTATAGGTGTTGAAGGAGATTTAGTGGGTATTGTTAGAGCAAGTGACTTAATCAAAGCTTTAGTCGAATAATCGTGATAAGATGGTTGTTAGTCCAGTTTTAGTCATAAAGATTGTTGATGACAGTTCTGTGGGGGTTAGGGCTCGTTGGAGAGATGATTTTGTTGAACATCATATTGTTTTGAATTCTGTTCTTGCATATTGGTGGGCTAATGAATTATCTCCTGGCGTTAAATTCTTAGAACTACTGGAATCTGTTATCAAAAGAACTATTAATGAACTAACGCCTCATAAAACTCTAAAATTAAAATATGCCGTTAAAGCTGATGATGTTTTGGAAAAAGCATCAGATATGGAGATAAATCTAATTGAAGTTGAAGCTGATGATATAGGATTTAAAATTGATGGCAAAACTTTAGCTTTAAACGGCCTTAGAAAATCATCTGATGTTGAAGATGAAAAAGTTCCATTTAATGAAACTTTTGATAAGGTTATTGAAACTCCAGATATTGTTTTAAAAAAATATAGGCAAATGAAGGATAAATAAGTTATATATTTCTTCTTATCTTGTGCAGAATATCCATAAACTCAAATAATGCCTCATCATAATCTTTAAAATTATGTCCTTCAATTAAACCATTTTTGTTTATGGCTATTTTTTCTAATTCTATTTTTTCCGAATTTTCAATTTGAATTTTTTTTCCCAACTCTTTTTTTGTTTTTTCAAGGTTTATTGTGAATGGCAGTTGGTATTGAAATTGATTATTTTTATAGTCTATGGTGATGTCCTCATCGTCATCAAGAGCAGATAAATTTAGGCAAACTTTTTTATATCCTATTGATTTTAATTGATCATTAATTTCATTAAATGAATCAATATTAATTATTTTGGAAAATTCATTTACTTCACATACACCAAGTTCATTAAAATCCCTAACTTTGACCAGTTCACATTCGCTTATTTTTGAAAGAATGTTTTCACTTTTTTTAATCTTTTCAATTTTTTCTTTGGTGATATGTGTATCGGTAGGAATTCTTGTTGCAAGACATGTAGTTGATTTTGAATATGGGATATTGTTTTTATTCAAATATTCATGAATCTCTTTTGAAGTCAATTTTGCCTCAATTAATGGTGTTTTGAAATTCATTTTATATGTAATTAAAATGCCCGGTCTGTTGATAACCAAATCACTAATATTGTTGCCGTCACAAATAAAATCAAAATCATTGGCTAGCGCATAATCCTTAATTTTATTATACATTAAATTTCTGCAGGAATAACATCTGCTTGGCAGGTTTTTTAAAAATTCTTCATCTTCATAAAAATTCAAGTCGATAACATGGTGTTTTATATTAAATTTTCTAGCCCGGTCTCGAGTATTTTTAATAAAGTTGTCTGGAAACAACTGATTATCAATAGTTATTGCTAAAACATCACTGCTTACCTTTGATGCAAGATAAGCTATTAAAGTACTGTCAGCACCTCCTGAAAATCCAACAGCAACTTTTTTGTCTTTTAAAATATTCTTAACAATTTCAATTTTGTCTTCCAGATTCATTTTACAATACCTGCAATATATTTTATTAATTCCTTCGCATCTTCTTTTTTAATGTCTGGTGAAGTTCGAATAAAGTTAATGAGTTTACTTTTCTTCTCATCATCCAAATTTGATTCATTTAATGTTTTTGAATAATTCCGTTTAGGATAAAATGTGGATTTTGCAATTTGAATCAGTTCATCCTTTTCATCGGAGGTAATGATATTTTCACTAACTGCATTTGTAAAAACATAGTCCATATTAATTAGAGGTTCGGATAAGCTTTCTAAGGTTTCACTATCAAGCATCACTGCTACATCATCATCTGATGCAACTTTTCCTGTGGCATACTGTTCATATACATAACCGATGCCATGCATTCCCAATGTGTCAAGTTCTGATGCTCTTAAAGCACCCATGCTTGATGAGCCAACAACAGTAACTCCCTTATCAATAACATTCAGAATCTCTTTATGGCCTACAGAAGAATTCTGGTGGAATACTCCGTCAATTATGCCTATAATGTCGGGATTTTCTTTAATGTCATGTCCCAAATCTCCTCTTTTAATAGGTTTTTTATAGATTACTTCAACATCATCGTGTGAATCAAACAGTTCTCTTGCTTCATCAAAGGGAAGGGATAATCCTGTATAAATTATAACTTTAACCATAAAATCATACTCTTAAAAATCTGTATCCCGCACGGCTTTGATCAATTGAATATAGTTCCATTGTCGGTATAATGACTCTTACAACATTTACATTAAGCTCAGGACGTGTTAAATCGCAATACAGTACATGTTCAATTTCATTTTTTTTCAATTCATCCAAAACAATATTTATGTCTTCGGTTATTGAATCGGTACTTTTATTTTCAATATCGCTTAAAGCTATTTTGTTTTCTTCATCTTCAAAGTAATGATTATTGATACGTTTCATACGTTCATAACCTGCAGTTCTTGCAAAATCTGCCCTAACGGTATCTTCACGAGCTCCATGAATTTGTGTCGCTCTACTTTGAGCCACTTCGGTTAATGCTCTTAAAACAGCAACTTCAGGATCAAGGTGTGTCCCCATGCCTAATGTTAAAAGCCCAGCATCTTTTAGTAATGTATCATCTGCTGATGCGGCTATTGTTGGAACTTTAATGTCTGCAGTCAAATCCATTAGCTTAATATTGATTTCATTATCGCTAAATTTCTTAAGTGCATCATTGACAATGCTACTTTCAATGCTTTTCAGGTCAATTTGTGTGGAATTCTTATGGGTTAACTCAAAAATGCTCCATGCATCCCTTTCAATGACTTCAAAAATTCCATGCAGTATTGCTTCTTCTAAGCTATTTCCAGAAGCAAGGCCGTTTGTGTTTGATTTAAACAGATTTTGGCATGAATTGTCTTGTAAAACATAAGGGTGATAAATTGCATTGGATGGAATGTAATAGTCTTTTTTACTAATTAAATCATGACAGATATTCCATTCAAGATTTATAGTTTCGATATTTTCTTTTTTAAAGTCTTTAGGTAAGTTCAAGGATTCAATATCGATGATATTGCCTTTACTAGAAATTTCTGAAATAGTTCCAGTAATTGTATTTTCATCCTGTTTTTCAGCAGAATACCTCTCAAACCCTTCCATCATGGCAGATGCTTTAGCATGTTCGACACTTATTCCCTTACCTCCATAAATACTAATGGCTCCTTCCTGTGACGTTGGTCTTATTGCAGAAAAAATCGGAAGTCCAATTCTATCCAAATGTGTGATTTCGGTAATGCGCGTAATACCTGCAATTTTACATTTGTCCTCATTATTTTCAATAGTCTGGCTTGGAGGTATAATTCTGTGGGTTCCCTTAAAATATTTAATCTCTTTTGATGTCATTTTATACCTATAATCATTCTAATTATGTTTTCAGCACCCATCGTCATGGATAAATAAGTCATGAATCCTGCAATAGCAATAATGACAATCCATACTAAAATGTTCCATCTCAATACTTTAGATCCATCTAAATTCCAAATTGGTATTAAATTGAAAACAGCAAGATAACTGTTTGTGGAAAAACCAAGGCAACATACAATAAATATGAACTGCATTGTTGCATCATGATGTGCAGGTCCATAAATGGCAGCACCAATGAGTATAAATACTAATGCAAGAACAATATTAACTGCAGGCCCGGCAATTGAGATTATTCCATTTGTTTTATCATCCAAATTACTTCCGGCATAGGTGTAAACTGCACCGGGAGCCGCAAATACAAAACCGAAAAATGAAGATATTAAAGCAAAAATCAATCCGGCAGGCCATAATTTAAATTCAGCCCAATAACCATAATGCATTGAAGCAAATTTATGCCCCAATTCGTGTAATATGAAACCTAAGCCTAATCCAATCATTACTACTGGAAAAATGCTTTTAAGCATAGCAACATTTCGGCCAGAATATAAGATTGAAAAACTTAATGAGATAAAAATAAATGCAATAATCAAATCTCTTAATTCGCTTGTTGTTATTTTAAACATAATGTTTAAATATCTAATTCTATATATAAAAGTTTTTTCTAAATTATTAATTATGCATATTAAAAATATTATAAATAACTTAAAAAAAGATGATAATCAAGCTTACTTACTCACACAATTTACCAACATTGATTATATTTCAAATTATAGGCCTACAAGTTTTGCTTTTTGCATTATAAAAGAAAACCCCATAATTTATGCTTCTGAAATGGATATGGAAATTGCAAAAAGGGATTCTGCAATTGAAGTTAAAAAATATGAAAAATTCGAGACAATGATTGGGGAGCTAAAAAGTGAAGGCGTTAAAAATCTTGCGATTGAGCCTAGTTTGGTTTACAGTACCTATGAAAAGTTCAAAGATGATTTCAAGATCGAATCCAAAAATTACATAGAAAAAGAAAGGATGATTAAATCATCATCAGAAATTGAAAACATCGAAAAGGCAACTGAAATCGCACAGACCGCATTTAAACAATTGGATATAACTAATAGAAAAGAAACTGAAGACGTTTTGGCTTTTGATTTGGTCAGATTGATGATTGAAAACGGCGCATCAAAGGAATCATTTGACACGATTCTTGTAAGCGGATCCAATACCAGCCTTCCCCATGCAGTACCTGAACATAAGCAATTGGAAACTCCAATACTTATCGATTGGGGAGCCAAATATAATGGATATTGCTCAGATAATACTAGAACCATAGTTTATAAAGAAAAAGAACATGAAATATTTGATATTGTTAAAGAATCACATGATAAAGCCATTAAGGCGATAAAACCCGGACTAAAATGCTGTGAAATTGATAAAGTCTCAAGAGACATTATTAAAGAATATGGATATGGGGATAAATTTATTCACTCAACTGGACATAGTTTGGGTCTTGATATTCATGAAACTCCAGGATTTTCTTTTAAGGATGAGACAATAATTGAAAAGGGTATGGTCATAACAGTTGAACCGGGAATATATCTTGAAGCGGAATTCGGAGTTCGCCTGGAAGATACTGTAGCTATTGAAAATAAGGGCAGAATAATCGGAGATTTAGCACCAATGTTATAAGCTTTAAAAATATTTTAAAATGTCTTAATCCTAAATCCATATCTTTAAATTCACCCAATTTAAATAAGTGATAGTTCATTTTTATGTCGGATTTTATGTATGTCCTTCATATTAATAGAAAAATAGTAAGATATTTAATGTTAACTTTGACATAATAATATATATGTGCTGTATAAACTATTTTAATAACTATTTAAATTAGTTTTTATTGTTTAGTGCTAAATTCGATAAATAAGGGGGATTATTAAATATATGAAATATAATAAATATTTTATGGTTGTTTTATCAATCTTTTTGATTTTATTTGTATTTATTGGCTCAGCAAGTGCTGCTGATGCTAATGGTACAGATATTTTATCTGCAAATGATAATAATGAAATCATAAGTACTACAATTGATAATAATGAAATTTTAACTACGGGAAATGATGTGAGCAATTACTCAGAGCTCTCTAGAGAAATTGCTGTTGGAGGACAAATAGAACTGCAACATGATTATTATAAATACGATTCCGGCAATACTATTAATATACCAAATGACTGTTTTATTGATGGTAAAGGTGCAGTAATAGATATGGCAGGTTCATCAATTAGAGCTTTTATTATAAATGGTAGTAATGTAATAATTAATAATTTAACTATTAAAAATGTATATTCTGAGGATGAGGGCGGTGCATTCTACTCTGAAATTGGAGGCATTGTAACTAATTGTAATTTTATAAATAACTCTGCAGGATTTACGGGCGGTGCAATCTCCTTCATAAACGTGACTGGTAGTGTGGCTAATTGTAATTTTATAAATAACTCTGCAGCACAGGGTAGTGCAGTCTGCTTCTGGGATGTGGCTGGCAATGTGACCAATTGTACTTTCACTGATAACAATGCAGCTTCAGCTGGTGCACTTTACTTATGTGGCGGTATTGTGTCTGATTGTACTTTCTCTGGCAACTCTAATGATCTTGGCAGGGGTGGTGCAATCGCATCCTTCACAAAGGTTTCTAATATAGTTAATTGTACTTTCACTGATAACTCTGGAGCTCAAGGTGGTGCAATTGCTTTCTATGATGCGGATTGTAATGTGACTGGTTGTACTTTTATTGGTAATGCTGCAATAATTGGCACTGACGGTGGTGCTATTTGGACAGGTGGCGGCAACGTGACTAATTGTACTTTCATTGATAACTCTGGAGCTCAAGGTGGTGCAATTAGTTTTTATGGTTATTGTATTGTGACTGATTGTACTTTTCTTAATAACACTGCACGTGGTCAGGGTAGTCAATTTGCTGACGGTGGTGCAATTCACTTAGCTGACGGTATTGTGACTAATTGTAATTTCATCAACAATTCTGGAGAAATTTGGGGTGGTGCTATTAGTTCTGCTCATGTTACTGTGAATAATTGTACTTTCACCGGCAACACTATAACTGGTGATACTAAGAACATGGGTGGTCATGCGATTTACTCAAATACTGGTGGTAGTGTGACTAATTGTGTTTTTGTTGATAACTCTGCAGAATCTATCAAATATACTATTTATTCTGCTGGGGCTCTATACGACAGTCTGGATAATAATTGGTGGGGTTCAAACGATCCTGATTGGGATGAATTAATCAGTTATGACCAAATCCCATCAATTTATGCTGTTTTTAAAGCATCTGCTGAGCCTGGTGAAATTGGTGCTGGTGGAAAATCTGATATTATTACCAAATTTATTTGGAATGGTACTAATACTGATGCAACTAATTCATTACCTAAAAGACATGTTAATTTATCAAGTAAAGGTAATTTAACAGAAACATTTGGTGATGTTGGCTTAATTTCAGCATTTTATGCTAATGATGAAGATACATATGAAGTAAAAGCTGTTGTTGATAATGAAAAACGTACAGTGGAAGTGAAAGTGAGTGGTTCTGCTAATTCTACTGACATATTTGTTAATGCTACTTCTTTAAACTTAACTGTTGGTGAAACCGGTTCTATTAATGCTACATTAAATCCGCTGGAAGCAGGTATTCTTATAGTCGATTATGATAAAAAAATTATTCGCATTGATTTAGATTCTGATGGAAAATGGATTGTTACTGGTCTAGCTGAAGGAAATACAAATATCACGTTCTCATTCCCGGGCAGTGGACAATTTACTCCTGCTGAGAGTAAAACTGTTAATGTTACTGTTAGTTTGAATGATGCTCGTGTCGCTGTTAACAATAACACTTTGGATTTAGAAATTGGTGATACTTTTGTTATTAACGCTACTACTATGCCTGAAGGATTGAATGTAACTTATGTGGGTGATGATTCTGGTGTTTACAAGGTTGATGAGAATGGTGTTGTTACTGCATTAACGAATGGTACTGGTTCAATCCTTGTTAAAGTTGGTGGTGACGGTGTTTATGCTGAAAACTCAACTACTGTTACTGTTACTGTAAGTAAAGTTCCTACTGAAATCAATATTACTAATGAAACTGTTGATTTAAAAGCTAATGGCGAAGTTCCAACCGGTGCTACTTTAACCCCTGCTGATGCGGGTAATTTAACCTACACTTCAAGCAATTCTGGTGTTGCTATTGTTGAAAACGGTAAGATTAAAGGTATTAGGCAAGGTGAGGCAAATATTACTGTTTCATTTGCGGGAGATGATAAGTATATCGCCGCTGAGAATAAGACTATCGCTGTTAGTGTTAGTTTGGCTGATGCCTGTGTCACAGTTAACAATGATACTTTGGATTTAAAAGTTGGTGATACTTTTGTTATTAACGCTACTACTTCACCTGAAGGATTGGATGTAACTTATGTGCAGGATGAGTCTGGTGTTTACAGTGTTGATGAGAATGGTGTTGTTACTGCATTAACGAATGGTACTGGTTCAATTCTTGTTAAAGTTGGTGGTGATGGTGTTTATGCTGAAAATTCAACTACTGTTACTGTTACTGTTAGTTTGAAGGATGCTAGTGTTGTTGCTGATCGTGACTCTTTGGATTTGTTAGTTGGTGAAACCGGCAAATTCTATGCTAGTACTGATCCTGAAGATTTGGATATTACTGTTTCTTCCAGTAATGAATCTGTGGCAACTGTTAAACTGGTCAATCGTGTTCCTACAGTTACTGCTGTTGGTGAAGGTTCTGCAGTAATTACACTCACCATTAATGAGAAGGATTATGTGAAAAATTCAACTACTGTAAATGTTAAAGTAGTTAAAATACCTACTGAAATTCTTATTCAAAATGATACTTTGGATATGATTGTTGGTGATATTGTTGATCCGGTTGTCAGTTTGATGCCTTCTGATGCAGGTAATATGTCTTTCATTGTTAGTGATGTTAGTGTTATTCTTGTAAATGGTCATGGTTTTGTTAAAGCTGTGGGTGAAGGTAATGCTACTGTTACTGTCAGATTTGGCGGTAATGACAAATACTTGCCGTCCAATGCCACTATTACTGTAACTGTAAGGGATGCATTAATTGTTACGGCTCTTGATGTAGTCAAATATTATGGTGGCCCTGAAAGATTTGTTGTTAATGTAACTGATGGTGAAGGTAATCCCTTGTCAAATAAATCCGTAACTATTGTCATTAATAAAGTTACATACAATAGAACTACTGATGAAAATGTTGATAATAAAACTGTTAACTCTGTTGTTACTGTTTTAACTACTGTAAACGGTACTGATGTTGTGAAAATGTATAAAAACGACACTCAATATTATGCAACATTTATTGACAGTGAAGGCAAATACTTGGCTGACGGAACAACTGTAAAATTCAACATCAACGGTGTAATGTATGAGCGTAAAGTCTCCGGCGGTAAAGGTCAGGCAAAATTAAACATTAACTTACCTGCAGGTAAATATGTAATCACTGCAATGAATCCAAAAACTGGAGAAAAGGAATCAAATAATATTGTGGTTTTAGCAACAATTGTTGAAAACAGAGACATTACCAAATATTACAAAAACGCCACCCAATACACTGTTAAAGTGTTAGGTGCTGACGGCAATCCTGTTGGTGCGGGTAAAACTGTTACTTTCAACATCAATGGTGTA
>CACXWH010000007.1 GCA_902771225.1 uncultured Methanobrevibacter sp.
TCAGTTTCATTAAGCTCATCTAAAAGAACCAAATCTTCACTAGAAACATAACAAATATCTTTTAATGCCTTAACTCTTAACATATCATTTAAAATTAATTTATAAGATTCAACAAAACGATTAATAAAATCACTAGAATACTTATCACAATAAACAACATTTAAAAGATAATCATCATCTTTTTGAATAATTTCTACACTTAAATCAGCAATCAAATCGCCCATATTATCTAATAAATCATTCTTATCAGCATTGTTGATAATTTCATCTGAATCTTTAGTCTTCATAACCCATTCTGGTAAAAATTGGAATAGAATATCGGATTTAATTCCATATTTTTTTGCCAGTAACCTAAACGGATAATAATTATATCTTATAACCCCATAAACCATATCAGACAGATATTCAAAACGGTCCCGGCCATTTTCAATAATATTAAATGAAACCTTTTCACTGCCTACAAAACGGGATAAGGTATAAGCAAAAACACTGCTAAATAAAACATTCTCACTAACATTATGTTTTTCTATAAATGATTTAAGCAAATCTTTATCAATATCTAAATCAATTAAGGTGGATCCTGGACCATCAGCCAATACACTATCTAACAACTCACCAACATCATCAATATCAACTAGCATAGATTCATAAAATTCTTCTGCTCTACTATAATCATTATTTTCAGTAATTTGTTGATTAAAAGCAGAAACTCTCAAGAAGGAATCATCCAAATCAACATCGCCGCCAACAAGAATAGTATGCAAATCTCGTTTAAAAACATCACTGGATAAAGCATCGAAAATAATATGATGGAAAACAGCATATATAACAAAACCATCTTCTTCTTCAACAATTAAAGGAACATCAAAATTATCACTAACGCACATGCCTAAAATCGGATGTGCATCAAACATCACACCCAAAGCAGACCTAATATCCTCAACACTATACTCACTTGAAATATTCATTAATAAAGGAATTAAATAAGAATTTTCCTTACTATTGGCCTTAATATCCAAGTAAACGTTTAACTGTGGTTCATTTAAAGGACAACCCTCATCCAATGAGTATAAATTCAAATCAAAAGAAATATTTTCAACATTGTTTGCAATTGCATATGGGGTACGTAAACTTAAAATATCTCCTGCGGAAATATTAAAACCATCGAGATATGTTAATAATTTTATAGCAGTTAAAGAATCACCGCCAAGATGAATAAAATCATCATAAACACCAATATTCTCAAGATTAAATACTTTTTCAAAAGCATCAACAATCAACTTTTCATCATTAGTCCTAGGAGCAACATACTCAACAACTAAAGAATCAAAATCAACTTCAGGTAAAGCATCCTTATCAACTTTACCATTAACAGTCAAAGGAACCTCATCTAACCTAACAACATAAGATGGAACCATATAATCTGGTTTATGTTTAGCTACATAATCACAAACCAATTCTCTTAAATTACCCTCAAACTCCTCATCAGAAACTACAACATATGCAACTAACTCATTATTACCATTATTATCCACAGTTTGAACGGTAACGTCCTCAACAAAATTAATACTCCTTATAACAGACTCCACATCACCCAATTCTACACGATTACCACGAATTTTAACTTGACTATCACGACGACCCACAATAGCTAATGTATTATCAGGCAACATCCTTACCATATCGCCTGTACGATACATTATACTCCCATCAAATGGATTGTCAACAAATGATTTAACTGTTTCCTCTTCACGATTTAAATATCCATCAGCTATTTGATGGCCTGCCAGGTATAATTCTCCCACTGCACCATAAGGTACACGTCTACCTTCCTGATCTAAAATATAAGCTTTGGAGTTGTAATTTAAAATACCGATTGATGTGTCATCAGTTTTTTGGGATATGTCTATTGATGTAATAAATGCAAATGCTTCTGTTGGTCCGTAGTCATCCATTACAATGTAGTTTTCTGGACTTTCGAATTTGCCTAATTTCTCTCCTCCTACTGATAAAACCTTCAATGAAGTATTATTAACATTTTGCATGAATAGTTTACTTACTTGGGTAGTTATGAATACATGCCCCACATTATTTCCAATGAGATACTCGTTTAATTTATCCATATCATATTTGATGTCTTCAGGTATGATGACTAATTGAGCACCAGAATATAAAACTTTGAATATTGACTTATATCCTGCATCAAAACCAATTGATGGATACAATGCATAAATATCACCATTCGTTAAGTTTTGAGCATCTGCATAATGGGCGGCTAAATTAAGAACAGATTTTCTAGTGATTTTTACACCTTTTGGGATGCCTGTAGTACCGCTGGTATAAAGAATGCCAGCCAAATTACCATAAACAACAGGCAAATATGATAAAGTACCAATACTCTCTTCAACAATACTAGAAACATTCACAAAAATACTATCGTTAGACAAATCATTTAAATGATTATAATTCTCATTGTCTGTAATGATAACTTTTGAATTTGAATCTTTTATCATGAACTCAATTCTTTCATCTGGAAGATTATTGTCTATAGGAACAGGAACAGCACCAATAGACAATACTGATAAAACACTGAATAAATACCATTCAGAACGTCCACATACAAAGGCAACACAGTCATCAACATTAACTTCGGCTTGTTTTAATAATTCAACAATCTTAAATGCGATAAAAGCACCCTCACCATAAGAATAAGAAATATTATCAAATGAAACAAGCGGATTGTCAGGATATTTGGATAAGTTATCATTAAAAGCATCTAAAACATCAGCATAATCCAAATCATGATTAGTATCATTAAAACTATCTAAAAGTTCAACATCATCATTAGAAATATAATCAATATCACTCAAGGTTTCTTTATCTAATAATTGAACTAATATTTCTTTTTTATCTAATAATTGAACTAATATTTCTTTAAATACATTTACAAAACGTTCCGCTGTGTCCTGACTAATTATATCATCATGATTCAAACTAACAAGAAAACCATCATCTAAATCATTAACAAAACATAACAAATCAGAAACACTATCTGCTCCATCACTAAAGACAATCTCATCACCAACACTAGTTGTATCATTCAAATCATAATTATACTCAAAACTAACACTATTGGATAAACCAAACTCACTAGCAAGCAAGCGGAAAGGATAAACACTATTGCCCATAGATTCTAAAATCAAATTAGAAACGCCTGATAAAAAATCACCAACAGAAGCATTAGTACAATCAACAAGAATAGGGATAGTACGAACAAACATGCCTAAAGCATCCTGACTGTAATCCTCATGACGACCATTCACAGTAAAAGTATAATAAACCTTATTCCCACCAATAAAACGTGAATAAGTATAAGCGAAAACAGCATTCAAGAAACTACTAACAGTAATACCTTTATCATGAACAAAAGACAAAATATCCTCACGTACGCCACGAATAGGGAGACTAACACTACCTGCACAGCCGTCAACATCATCCAACAAAGAAGAAACCTCATCAATATCAGCGAACATCTCCCTAAAGAAACCATAAGCAGCATCATAATCTGGCTTAAACTGTGAATCAAAAGAATCACGACTAGCATAAACAAAACCTAAATCAACCTTACCATCCAATTCTCCACTCAAAGCAAGTCCTAAATCCCTATTAATAATAACACGTGAAGTAGCATCACTAATAATATGATGCATATCATAAACAATAAACATACCATACTTATTATCTACTATAAAGAAACGAGCTAAAGATTTTCCCAAATCAAAAGGTCTAGTTAAAGTAGAATAATCATCTACATTTGTAATACTTATTTCTGGATAACTGTCACAAATCAATAAGGGCAAATAGCCAGTATCTAAAACACGACCTTTCAAAATAGGATGCTTCTCAATCAAGGCATGAATTGCATCTTTAAGTTCATCAACAGAATAATCACCAGTACATTCAAAAATGCCTGCAGTAGAATAAGCAGTATCTTTATCATGAACTTTCTCATCTAGGTAAACACCTAATTGAGGTTCAGATAAACAGCAAACAATATTATCAAATTTATAATTGGCAATGAACCTTAACTCCTCTTTAATATTATCCAAGAAAATATCACTCAAATAAGTATTTTGGGCATAATCACCATTAATAACATAAGAATCACCAACGCGTGAAACATTAAACGTGATACCATAAGATTCAGAGTCTAATACATCACTACTAATCTCACCATAACCGTTATCATCTTCAGACAAATAATAATTAATAGACTCAAACAACTCATTTTTAAATACAAATTCACTGCTTAAGAAATTAAAAGTAACTGGGCAATGTTTAAACTCCAATTCTTCAGTAGTATATATTAAAGAAGCATAATTCAAACCTAAATTATTAACATCCTTAAATGCCCTCTTAAGACTATAAACACATCATAACCGTTATACACTTTAACAGGAACAGGATATTGGCTTGTAAACCATCCCACTGTTCTGTTAAGATTAGCAACACTATCATCACGACCATAAGACTCACGATTAAAAATAATATCTTTATTATATGTTTTTTTATATGCTCTGCTGATTGCTAAAGCTAAATATTCATCTTCAGACAACATCAACAAATTATCCGCATCAAAATCTATATCCACATTAAAAGAGAATATATTTGTTGGGCCCATAATAAGTGAATCATCCAATAAAGCATTAACACTTAACCAATGCTGTTTTTCATCATCAGAAATATTATCAACTAAATTTTTAACATTATCTACCCACATCTTATATGGATAAGGTTTTACAATATCAATTCTTTCATTTTTAAGCAATTTATAATAAATATTTGTCAAATCACTAAGCAGAATATGCCAGCTCACACCATCAATAATCAAATGATGAATAACAATCAAAAGATAATCTTCATCATCATAATGAACTAAATTAACATCTAACAATTTATTTTCAATATCCAGGGATTGTGTAGATTTCACAAAAATATCGCGCATATTTTCTTCTAAATCATCATTAATGTTATATTCATTTATATTACAGACTGTTGAATTAATTGGCAGAATTTCCTGTTTTATATTATTGTTAATGATTTTATAGTGTGCTCGTAACATATCATGAATATTGCATAACTCATTAAAGGACTTCTGCAAAATATCCCTATCACAATCAACATTAAATTTTAAAACAAATTCTTGAGCATAATTATTCAAATTAACCTGATCAAAGAAATAACTTTGAATAGGAAGTAAATCAACAACACCTTCCATAGTGTCATAATGTATTGTTTCTATGTTTTCATTAACATGTTGTGCAATCAAATAAGGTTTTTTATAATTCAATATGTCTCGTGCACTGCAATGAATACTATTTTTCTCCAAAAGTGAACTAACACGAATAGCACTAATAGAATCTCCACCCAACTGCACAAAATCATCATATAAACCAATATTTTTTTGATTAAATACACTTTCAAAAATATTGACAATATGTTTTTCAGTTTCGTTTGTTGGTGCAACATATTCTGCACGTAAAACATCAAAATCAACATTTGGCAAAGCATGTTTATCTACTTTACCATTAACAGTTAAAGGAACCTCATCTAATTCAACAACATAAGATGGAATCATATAATCTGGTTTACGATTAGCCACATAATCACAAACAAATTCTCTTAAATTACCTTCAAAGCCATCATCATACACTACAACATATGCAACTAACTCATTATTACCATCATTATCCACAGTTTGAACAGTAACGTCCTCAACAAAACCGATACTCCTTATAACAGATTCCACTTCATCAAGCTCCACACGATTGCCACGAATCTTGACCTGACCATCACGACGACCAACAATACCAAGACTGCCATCGGGTAAAAACCTTACCATATCACCAGTCTTATAAATACGATCATAACCCACATCATCATCAAAGGAATTATCGAAAAATACTTTGGAATTTTCATCTTCCCTATTTAAATATCCTTTAGTTAACTGAGCACCTGATAGATATAATTCTCCTACAGCACCTAAAGGTACACGACGACGTTCACTATCTAAGACATAACCTTTAACATTACTAACAAAATGACCAATACTGGAATTATCATTACGTCTATTAGCAAATATGCTAGTAGATATAGCTAAATTTTCAGATGGACCATATGACTCAAATGGTCCAATAGAATCAGGTGCATTCAACTCACCTAACTTCATACCACCAAAACATAAAAGCTTAATAGTGGTCTCCATACCACTTTCAGCAAACAACTTACCCACCTGACTTGTAATATAGGTATGAGTACAATTATGTTCAACAAAATAATCATTTAAAGCTTTTAAATCCAACCTAATATCTTCCGGCACCACATACAATGACCCACCAGAAACAATTGGTGAATACAAAGCATGAACATGCATATCAAATACATAAGAACAGTGCATACCATAAACATCATCAGGGGTGAAATCAGTTTCATTCACATACCATAAAACAAAATTATTAATAGCCTGACGGCTAACTAAAACACCTTTAGGAGTACCTGTAGTTCCACTTGTATATAAAACACAGGCAACATCGTCCACATCAACACTAACATTATCCAAATGATTCAAACTACTAATTTCTCCATTAAGACTATCTACATTTAAAATATTAATATCAAGTCCATTATCTAAAATAATTTCACGCATGCGCTCTTCAGATTTATTACTAACTATAACAACTTTAGATTTTGTGTCTTTTAACATTAGAACAATACGTTCATCCGGATAATCTGTATCAATAGGAACATAAACACCACCCATTGACAAAACACCCAAACTAGCTAATAAAAACCACTCAGAACGCTCAACAAACAAAGCAACAAAATCCTGCCGAGCAACACCCAAAACATTTAAACCATGGGCAATTTCATTAGCAATAAAAGCACTCTCGCCAAAAGTAAAAGACTTATTTTCATAGCCTACCAAGACATTATCTTCATATTTTTCAAGATTATCATTAAATGCATCTAAAACATCACAATATTCAAAAGTATGATCAGTATCATTAAACTCATCTAAAAGAACCAAATCATCACAAGAAATATATGAAATATCACTTAATCCCTTAACATTTAACATCTCATTTAAGATAAATTTATAAGATTCAACAAAACGATCAATAAAAACACTAGAATATTTATCGCAATAAACAACACTTAAAAGATAATTATTGCCTTTCTGAATAATCTCCACATTTAAATCAGTGTTCAAATCACTCATACCATTTAATAAATCATCCTCATCATCATCTCTAATAGTATCATCAAAATCATTAGTATCAATAACCCAATCAGTTAAAAATTGGAAAATAATATCAGACTTAATATCATACTTATTTGCCAATAATCTAAATGGATAATAATTATATCTCATAACCCCATAAACCATTCTAGAGACATACTCCATAAAAGAGTCAATATCCTGATTTTTACAATTAACCAATAAAGGTAAAGTATTAACAAACATGCCTACAGAATCAAAATTATCAAATCTGTCACGGCCATTTTCCACAATATTAAATAAAACATTATCACTACCTACAAAACGAGACAAAGTATAAGCAAAAACACTACTAAAGAAAACATTCTCACTAACATTATGTTTTTCTAAAAATGAATTAAACAATTCATTATCAATATCCAAATCAATTAAGGTAGAACCGGGACCATCAGCCAAAACACTATCTAACAACTCACTAGCATCATCAGCATCAGCTAGCATAGACTCATAAAATTCCTCTGCTTCAGCATAATCACTACTTCCAGTAATTTGCTGATTAAAAGCAGAAACCTTCAAGAAAGAATCATCCAAATCAACAACTTTACCTTCAAGAATATGCTGTAAATCTTGTTTAAATATTGCTTTTGATAAACCATCGAAAATAATATGGTGGAAAACAGCAAATAAATTATAATCCTCATTGTTTTCAACTATTAAAAATCTACATAAACTTTCAGACAAATTAAATGGTTTAGATAAAAATTCCACAATAAATTCATCATCTACTTCTTCAGATACAACATCAAATAATGGTTTAGAACCCTTAACTAAATAAGGAACATCCTCCTTATCACTAACACTCATACCCAAAATAGGATGAACATCCAACATACTCTCTAAAGCACTGATAATTGCATCAATCTTATATCTTCCAGATATATTCATTATAAGGGGAATAAGATATACATCGGTTTTATCATTGGCTTTAATATCCAAATAAACATTTAATTGAGATTCGTTTAAAGGACAACCATCATCTAAAGAATAAATATTCCAATCAATAGGGAATTTATTAAGATTTTCAGCAATTAATTTTGGAGTTTTTAAACTTAAAATATCTGCTACATTAATATTAAAATCTTCTATATAACTTAATAAACGAATAGCAGTTAAAGAATCCCCACCAAGACGAATAAAATCATCATAAATACCAATCTTATCTTGGTTAAAGACTTTTTCAAATGCATTAACAATTATTTTTTCATTCTCATTAACAGGCGCAACATACTCTGTATGTAATGCATTCAAATCAACTTTAGGCAATGCACTCTTATCTACCTTACCATTAACAGTCAAAGGAATCTTATCCAACTCAACAACATAAGATGGAACCATATAATCAGGCTTTTGGTCCCTTACATAATCTTGAACACGATCCAATAACTCGATATTTTCTAAATCACTAGATAAAACTACATATGCTGCCAACTCATTATTACCATTATTTTTTACAGTTTGTACAGTAACATCATCCACATAATCAATTTCACGAATTACTGATTCAATATCTAATAACTCTACACGATTTCCTCTGATTTTAACCTGATTATCTCGACGATTAATAAAACCAATACTTCCATCAGGCAATAATCTGACAACATCGCCAGTATTATACATTCTTTCATACCCTTTAATATCGCCATCAAATGGATTTGCAAAGAATGCTTTTTCACTTTCATCAGGATTATTTATATATCCTTTACTTATCTGATAACCTGAAATATATAATTCACCAACAGCACCACAAGGAACCTTATTTTGATTTTTATCCAAAATATATCCTTTAGTATTATAATTAATGAATCCAACAGATGAATCATCAATTTTATCAACCACATCAGTAGAAGTGATGGATAAAACCGTTTCTGTTGGACCATAGACATCGCTTAAAACATATTCTTTTGGAGGTACAATATGTCCTAATTTTTCACCAATGGCTTGAATATGTTTAATAGAAGTGTCCCTAATATTTTCACAGAATAATTTAGCCACAGGAGTAGAAATAATACTGTGAGTCACGCCATGCCTAATGAAAAACTTATTCAATTCATCAATATTTAAACGGACCTCGCTAGGAACAATAGTGGTTGCACCACCAACAACAATAGAGGAATACATTGCCAATGTCACATCAAAACCTAAAGATGAAAATACTCCATGAACATCGTCCCTGCCAAATCCTGCAACATCCACATAGAACTCCACCATATTATAAATTCCCAATCTAGTTGCCAATACTCCTTTTGGAGTTCCTGTAGTTCCTGAAGTAAAATGAATACAGGCCACATCATCAAAACTAGAATCCACATAATCTAATTTCAACAAAGATCCTGCACTATTTTCCAAGCAAGAAACATTAATAACATCAAAATCACCAGCAATATCACCAATTATATCATCTACTCTTTTTTGGAATGCATCTGTAGTAATAATGGTCTTAGAATTACATTTCTCAATCATAAATTTAATATAATTATCCGGATAATTCTCATCAATAGGAACATAAGCACAACAGCATGATAAAACTGCCATGCTGGCAAATAAAAACCATTCAGAACGTGGAACAAACAAAATTACGGGGTCCTGACGAGAAACACCACAACTATTCAACATACTGGCAATTTCATTAATTATAAAAGCACTTTCACCATAAGTATACGACTTATCTTCACATTTCATTAAAATATTATTGGGATATTTGATTAAATTATCATTAAAAGCATCCAAAACATCAACATAATCCAAAACATGAGCAGTATCATTATAGGCATCTAAAAGAGCAAGATCATCACAGGAAACATAAGAAATATCACTTAACTCCTCAAAATTTAAAATATCATTTAAGATAAACTTATAAGATTCAACAAAACGATCAATAAAAGCACCGGAATACTTATCAGAATAAACAACACTTAAAAGATAATCATTGCCCTTCTGTATAATCCCTGCACTTAAATCAGCAATCAAATCGCTCATGTCATCCAATAAATCACCATCATCAGAATCAATATTCTCCCTAACAGATTTAATAATATTTACATCAGAATTATCATTATCCATAACCCAACCAGGTAAAAATTGGAATAAGACATCTGACTTAATATCATATTTTTTTGCTAGTAATCTAAATGGATAATAATTATGCCTCATAACACCATAAACCAAATCAGACACATACTCCACAAAAGAACAAATATCCTGATTTTTACAATCAATCAATAAAGGCAAAGTATTAACAAACATGCCTAATGAGTCATAATTTCCAAGACGGTCACGGCCGTTCTCTACAATATTAAATGAAACCTTCTCACTGCCTACAAAACGAGACAGGGTATAAGCAAAAACACTACTAAATAAAATATTCAAACTAACATTATGCTTCTCTAAAAATGAATCAAGTAAATCATAATCAATATCCAAATTTATCGAACTAGAGCCCGGACCATCAGCCAATACACTATCTAATAATTCACCGGTATCATCGATATCTGCTAGCATTGACTCATAAAATTCTTCCGCTTTATCATAATCATTACTTTCAGCAATTTGCTGGTTAAAAGCAGAAGCTCTCAAGAAGGAATCATCCAAGTCAACAACTCCGCCGTCAAGAACAGTGAATAAATCTCGTTTAAAAACATCATTGGATATAGCATCAAAAATGATATGGTGGAAAACAGCATATAAAACAAAACTATCCTCTTCTTCAACAATCAAGAACCTAGATAAACTGTCATACAAATCAAAAGGTTTTGTTAAAAACTCAGTAATAAAATCATCATTAACATTTGATTCAACAATAATAGAAGGCATAGATCCTTTAATTAAATAAGGAACATCAAAATCATCACTAACACACATACATAAAACTGGATGCGCATCAAACATCACATTCAAAGCAGACTTAATATCCTCAATAGAATATTTTGCTGGAATATTCATAAATAAAGGAATTAAATAAGCATCCTTTTTATCATTAGCCCTTATATCCAAGTAAACATTTAATTGGGGTTCATTTAAAGGACAACCGGAATCCAAAGAATAAACATCCAAATCAAAAGAAATATTCCTAACACTACCTGCAATAGCATAAGGAGTACGCAAACCTAAAACATCACCAGCAGAAATATTAAAACCATCAAGATAAGTCAACAATTTAATAGCAGTTAAAGAATCACCGCCAAGACGAACAAAATCATCATAAATACTAATATTCTCTCGACTAAACGCTTTTTCAAATGCGTCAACAATTGCTTTTTCAGTTTCATTACTAGGGGCAACATACTCAACAGATAAACTAGCAACATCCACATTAGGCAAAGCACTTTTATCAACTTTACCATTAACATTCAAAGGAATATGATCCAATTTAACAACATATGAAGGAACCATATAATTAGGTTTATGCTCAGCCACGTAATTACAAACAGAATTCAATAATTCAATATTATCTAAATCAGTAGATAATACCACATATGCTATTAATTCTCTAATACCATCATTATCTAATGTCTGAACAGTAACGTCTTCTACAATATCAATATTTCTTATAACAGATTCTACTTCACTGAGTTCTACACGATTACCTCTAATTTTAACCTGAGTATCACGACGGCCTATAATATCAATACTGCCATCAGGTAAAAATCTACCCATATCACCAGTACGATACAATCTGTTAAAACCCTCATCATCCTCATAAGGATTATCAACAAAAGCATGATTAGTTTCCTCGTCACGATTCAAATAGCCACGAGCAAGCTGATAACCACCAAAATATAACTCACCAACAGCACCAACAGGAACACGCCTTAAATCATTATCTAAAATATAACTTTTAACATTAAAATTAACAAAACCCACAGAAGAGGGATCCACTTTATCAGAATTATCAATTGAACAAACATAAGCAAATGACTCAGTTGGACCATAACTATCAATAACGCGATAAGCTTCGCTACAAACAAAATCACCTAACTTTTCACCACCAATATGTAAAACATCCAAAGAAGTATCATCAACACTCTTCATAAACAACTTAGCTACTGGAGTAGGAATGGCGGCATGAGAAACATTATGGTCAATAAAATAATCATTTAACTTCAACATATCCAATTTAATCTCATCAGGTATAACAGCCAAACATGCGCCTGCAGTGATAACTACATCAATAACGAAAGTGCTCATATCAAATCCAATTGCAGAATACAAACCATAAACATCATTTTCATCCAAGCTATGCATCTCAATATAATTTTCAGAAACGTTAATTAATGATTTACGAGTATTTTTAACACCTTTGGGAACTCCGGTAGTACCACTAGTATACAAAATACAAGCCAAATCACCATAAACAACAGGTAAATACTCTAAACTACCAATATTCTCATTAATAATATTGGAAATATTTAAAAGAACACAATCACTTATTTCATCAGCCCTATTATAAGTTTCATCACTAACAATAACAACTTTACAATCACTATCTCCTAAAATATAACTCAAACGTTCATTAGGCAAACCATCATCTAAAGGAACAAAAACACTACCTACTGATAAAATACCCAAAACAGAAAATATATACAATTCACTACGAGGCACTAAAAAACCAACACAATTTCCCGATTCAACACCCAAATCAGTTAAAGATTTGGCAATTTTGTCTGCTATAAAAGCACCCTCACCATAAGAATAAGAACGATTCATATATGTAACCAAATCCTTATCTGGATTCTTAACTAAATTAGTATTAAAAGCATCTAAAACATCATCATAGGGAAAATCATGCTCAGTATTATTAAACTCATCTAAAAGAACCAAATCATCACTAGAAACATAAGATATATCACCCAACGCCTTAACACACAACATATCGTTTAAAATAGCCTTATAAGATTGAACAAAACGATTAATAAAATCACTAGAATATTTATCAGAATAAACAACACTTAAATGATAATTATTGCCTCTCTGAATAATTTCCACACTTAAATCAGCGATTAAATCACCCATATTATCCAATAAATCATTCTCATCAATATCCCAAATTGTATCATCAGAATCATTATTGTCTCTAACCCATTCAGGTAAAAATTGGAAAATAATATTGGACTTAATATCATACTTATTTGCCAGTAATCTAAATGGATAATAATTATATCTCATAACACCATAAACTATATTGGATACATACTCCATAAAAGAGTTAACATTCTGATTTTTACAATCAACCAATAAAGGCAACGTATTAACGAACATGCCTACAGAATCAAAATTATTAAATCTGTCTCGGCCATTTTCTACAATATTAAATAAAATCTTTTCACTGCCTACAAAACGAGACAAGGTATAAGCAAAAACACTGCTAAATAAAACATTCTCACTAATATTATGTTTTTCTAAAAATGAATTAAACAATTCATTATTCATATTCAAATCAATTGAAGTAGATCCTGGACCATCAGCTAAGACACTATCTAATAATTCAACAGTATCGTCAATATCGGCCAGCATAGATTCATAAAATACTTCTGCTTGAGTATACTCATTACTTTCGGCAATTTGCTGGTTAAAAGCAGAAGCCTTCAAAAAGGAATCATCCACGCCAACAACTCTTCCGCCAAGAATAGTATATAAATCCCGTTTAAAAACATCACTGGATATAGCATCGAAAATAATATGGTGGAAAACAGCATATAAAACAAAACTACTTTCTTCTTCAACAATTAAGAACCTGCATAAACTATCGTGCAAATCAAATGGTTTTGTTAAAAATTGAGTAATAAAATCATTATTAACATCAGATTCAACAATAATAGAAGGTTCAGATCCTTTAATCAAATAAGGAACATCAAAATCATCACTAACACACATGCCTAAAATCGGATGGACATCAAACATCACACCCAAAGCAGTCCCAATATCATCAACACTATACTCGCCCGAAATATTCATAAATAAAGGAATTAAATAAGCACCTTCCTTATCATTAGCCTTAATATCCAAGTAAACATTTAATTGGGGTTCATTTAAAGGACAACCCTGATCTAAAGAATAAATATCTAAATCAAAAAAAATATCTCTAACACGATTAGCAATTGCATATGGGGTACGTAAACTTAAAATGTCGCCTGCAGAAATATTAAAACCATCAATATAAGTCAATAACTTAATAGCAGTTAATGAATCACCACCCAGATGAATAAAATTATCATAAATACCAATATTTTTCTGATTAAACACTTTTTCAAATGCATCGACAATTTGTTTTTCAGTTTCATTACTGGGTGCAACATATTCAACAACTAAAGAACTAAAATTAACTTCAGGTAAAGCACCTTTATCAACTTTACCATTAACAGTCAATGGAATACTATTTAACAGGACCACGTATGAGGGAACCATATAATCCGGTTTACAATCTAAAACAAAAGCCTTAATGTCCTCTTCAATATTTTCCTTATCATTATTATTTGAAACAACATATGCTACTAATTCATTATTGGAGTTGTTTTTAACAGTTTGAACTGTAACATTCTCTACATAATCCAATTCATGAATAACTGCCTCAATCTCAGACAATTCAACACGATTTCCTCGAATTTTAACCTGACTATCACGACGACCTACAATGCCGAGACTTCCATCAGGTAAAAAACGCACCATATCGCCAGTACGATATAAAACACCATAATCTCCATCATTAAAAGGATTGGAAACAAAAGCATGATTTGTTTCATCATCGAGATTCAAATATCCATCAGCTAGCTGATATCCAGCAATATACAACTCACCTACTGCACCTACAGGGACACGCCTTAAATCTTCATCCAAAACATAAAGCTTAACATTAAAATTAACAAAACCCACAGAAGAGGAATCTAACTTATCATTATTATCCATTAAACTAATAAATGTAAATGACTCAGTAGGACCGTAAGCATCAATTACATGATAATCTTTAGGCATTATGAGATTACCTAATTTCTCACCACCAACAAGCAAAATATCCAAAGAAGTCTCGTCAACATTTTCCATGAACAATTTTCCCACTTGGGTAGTCACATAAGTATGTGAAACATTATGGCTGATGAAATAATCATTTAACTTTAAGATATTAAACCTAATCTCTTCAGGTATAACATTTAAACAGGCTCCGGCACACATAACTACATTAATAGCAAAATTACCTACATCAAAACCAATATTAGAAAACATTCCATAAACATCGCCATCATCCAAATCATACTCGGCAATATAATATTCACAGACATTAATTATGGATTTGCGAGTAATTTTAACACCTTTAGGAACACCGGTGGTCCCACTAGTATATAAAATACAAGCCAAATCACCATAAACAACAGGTAAATGATTTAAACAACCAATAGCATCATTAAACAAATCAGAAATATTTAAAATAATGCCCTCAAATAAACTATTCACTCTATCATACGTTTCATCACTAGCAATAACAACGTGAGAATCACTATCCTCTAAAATAAAGCTTAGACGATTATCTGGAAGTTTATCATCTAAAGGCACATAAATGGCACCTGCAGATAAAATACCTATAATACAAAACATGTACAATTCACTGCGCGGAACTAAAAAACTAACACAATCACCAGGTTCAACACCAAAATCGATTAGTAATTTTCTGATTTTATCTGCAATGAAAGCTCCTTCAGCATAACTGTAAGAAATATTATTATAAGAGACAAGGGCATTATCTGGATACTTAACTAAATTATCGTTAAATTCATCCATAATATCATTATAAAATAAATCATGCTCAGTTTGATTATAATTATCTAAAATAGTTAAATCAGAAGACCCAATATAATTAATTTCATTTAATTTATTATGGCTTAACATTCCTTCTAAAATTAATTTATATGAATCTACAAAACGCTTAATGAATTCATTTGAATATTTACTTGAATATTGAACTTTAATTTCAAAATTATTATTACTATTATTTTGAATCAAAAAGTTGAAATCATTAAAGACATCATGCTCTAATTCTTCTATCTCTAAACCGGATATATTAAATAAATCATGATTATACTGGAAACTAATATCAGAATTCAAATCATAATCATTAACTAAAATACGAAAAGAATACAAATCATACTTCATAACAGAATTAATTAAACCAGAAGAATATTTAATAAATGATTCAATGTCCTGATTTTCACAATCAATAAGCACTGGAAGTGTTTTAACAAACATTCCCACTGAATCGGATAAATTAACATGGCCTCTACCATCTTCAATGAGATTAAACATTATTTTATCGGACCCTGCAAATCTTGACAGTGTATATGCAAACACGGATGCGAAAAACTGATTATAAGTAATAGAATTGTCTTTTAAAAAAGAAGATAAATCCATCTTAAAATAGTCAGTATAGGCATTTTCCCCATCACCATTAACACTATCCAATAAATCATTAACTTCGTCTCTTTCAGCTAACATTTCATCAAAGAAATCCCTTGCATCATCGAGATATTCTGAAGTAATACTTTTTTCATAAGAAATTTGTCTTAAAACACCATCATCAACAATATTCTCAGCATTATTGTTTAAAATGGATAATAATGAATTTACCAAGACCTTTATTGAAGTTCCATCAAAAATTAAATGATGACAATCGATACATAAAATGGATTCACTTTCAATAATTAAAAACCTGGATAAAGATTCCCCTAAATTAAATGGCCTTACAAAAGAATCCAAATCATTTATAAATCCATTTTTAATTTCAGGTTCACTATCAAAAATAAAAGATAAATCACCCTCATCATTTACAACATGGGCTTTTAAAACTGGATATAAATCAAACAGCTTATAGATAGCACTTCTAATTTCATTCTCTGAATAATTCTGATTAAACTTAATTTTAAATGGATTATTGTAAATCAGATCCATTTTTTTAACTTGTTCATCAAGATAAACATTTAATTGGGATTCAGATAAAGGACAACCATCATTAAAAGTATAATTAACATCTAATGACGAATATGAGTTTAAATTAAATTTAATATGATTTGCAATCTTTAATGGTGTAGCAAGTTCGATTAATTCGCTTGAAGAAATATTAACGCCTAACTGATTATTTAATATTAACTGTAAATTCATTGCAGATAGAGAATTTCCACCCAATCCTACAAAATTATCATCAATTAAAACAGACTCACAATTTAAAACATCCCTAAAAGCATCAACAACAATACTCAGAATCCCATCATCAATTTCAACCTCGGCCAATTCAGGAATATTCTTTTTAAGTTCAAATTTATCTATTTTACCATTTGCATTTAATGGAATTTTATCCAATTTAATAAAAACAGAAGGAACCATATATTGTGGCAATTCATCTTCAAGAGCAAATTTAACGTCATCTATACTTAAATCGCCGAATGTAGTATAATAAGCAATGAGATTATCATTATCTGTATCTAAATATATTTCTTTTAAATTTTCAAATCTTTCTAAGATTTTTAAGATTTCTTCAGATTCTATACGAAATCCTCTAACAGATAACTGATCATCTTTCCGTCCGATAATTTCAATTTTACCATCAAAATTATAAAAACCAATATCTCCTGTACGATATAATAATTTATTATACTCACAATCAGAATAAGGATTATTGACTATGACTTTTTTTGTTAATTCTGGACTATTTATATATCCCGGAGTCAAGTAATCGCATGAAATGCAAATTTCACCAGGAACTCCAACCGGAAGCAAATTATTATTTTTATCTAAAATATATGCCCATGTATTGGCCATGGATTTACCGATAGAATTATCCTTTTTTGCTGTATTGCAGATATTTGCAGTTGCCATTATTTCAGTCATACCATAAGCATTAACTATTTTCGTAAAATCATTACTCTCGGGAAGAGCGTTTAATTTAGACCCGCAACAGACCATATAATCTAGGTTGATATTTTCATTTTCTAAAATAGGAATGCCCAAGGATGGCGGCAATATTATATCATGAAAATGATTATCTTTAAGTATTTCAATTAATTTTAAACTATCTCGGCGTTCATCATCATTAAAAATCCTACAAGATTTGCCATCATATAATGCCCAAAATATTCTAAAAGATAAAATGAAACTGAAGCTGGCGTAACAACCTATCAAATCACAATCAAAAGAATCAAAAATATTGTTAAATGCAACAGCAGTACCAATTAGCTGTTTATTAGAATGGGCCACTCCTTTGGGAAGACCTGTAGTACCTGATGTAAATAAAATAGCAAAATCACTACCCTGCACAAGATCAAACTCACAATCATCCTCCAAATTCAAATCACCATAATAAATAATATCTACGTCAAATGGTGATTCGTCCAATAATTCTTCTGTTGTAATAATAAAATCAGCTTTACCAATATTTAACATGTGTTCAATACGTTTAATGGGATATGAGGGGTCAATGGGAATAAATATTGCACCAATTTTATTTAATGCTAAAACCAATTCTGGGAAACGATAATCACGAGGAAGCATTAAAGCCACAATACTATCTAGGCCAATACCATAATTCTCTTTTAAGTCATTAGCAATTGAATTACTTGAACTATCTAATTCTTGATAGCTAATCTGATTTACCCCATCATCAATTGCAAGTTTATCAGCCAATTTCTTAGCATTGCTCTGAAATACTTTACCAAAGGAAGTGTTTTTATCAAAAGGAATTGTTTTGCCTTTGGAAAATTCAGATATGGTCTTTTTTTCATTATCTGATAAAATATCAATATCCTTACACATTATATTTGGTAACTCTGAAGCACTGTTTATTAAAGATTTAATGTTTGCTGCCATATGTTCCATATAACTATTAGAAAACAGGTCTGCATTATAAATTAATTCCAAATAATCCTCATAAATATTTAAAGTTAAAGCAGAACCTTCCCCATTAACTACTTCTACATTTTTCAAATCAGTGAAATCATAAACAGAATAAAAACAGGCATAATCAGTATAATTTTCTATGTTTACCATGGAATGTTGGATTGCAGAATCATAAACATCATTAACCTGATTTAGAAAATCATTGAAACTTATATCCTCATTATATTCAATTTTAAGTAATGTATTTATATCTAAGTGATTATTTTTTGGAATGCTGGTTTTTAAAAGGCAACCTTTGGATTGGTTAATTCTGGATAAGTATAATGAAAATATGCCAGTTATGAAATTAAATTTATTGTCTTTTATTTGATTTAAAGGTATTTTTATATTTTTATAATTGTTGGAGCCTATATTATAGAATTTTACATAATCCTCACTATTGGAAAGATTATTTTCCCAGAAATCTGAATCCTTTTTAAAATCATTAGAATTTAAATACTTATCCAAATTATGATGATGAGTGATTAGATTTTTCAGTGAAAAATTGTTATTGTTAAATATGTTATAAAAACTGTTAATTGAGGTGTAATCAAATATTAATGGATGGATATTTGCTAAAATTGTTAGTTTGTCTTTATTTTTTAAAACTAAAAATTTATACAAATCTGTATTGGTAATATCTTTAAAAGTAAAACTAAAAAATGAATTTATTTTTGTTTCGAGGTCTTTTTTATTTAATTGGGATACGTCATCATATTCGTAAATTATTTTATTGTCTGTGCAGTATGGCTTTAAATTTTCATTAAATCTGATATTTAATGATTTAAACTTATTGAAACTTTTATCAATGGAATTTTTATTCATATATTTTATTTCAAAAATAAATTTAATTTCATTATTTTGTTTTACCATTAGATCACCGGGTTTAATATAATATAATAATGAATTTGATTTTTTTGAAGAAAATCTAACTAAAAATCTATAATTTTGATATTGATTAACACAATTTGTAATTTGTTGATGGAAATATTTAAAATTTTAGATATTCTAATATTTACTCCTTAATGATTTTAAATAAAGGATATCCGCATGCTCTTTAGTTTAAACCTACCTTTACTAAAAAATTCATGACGAAGAACTAAAAAAATCGAAAGAAAGCAAAAAAACATCCAAGTCAGAGTAATCAAAGTAAAATTAAAAACCGGACAAACAGAAATACTATTTACAAATTTACCAAATGAAATAGCAACGCCTTAAGAATTAAAACAATTATATTGTGAAATATGGAAAATAGAAACCGATTACGACAGATTAAAAAACAAATTATACATCGAAAAATTCAGCCGAAGAGAGGAACCATAATCGAACAAGACTTCTACCGCCATATAGTCATTAAACATACCAATAATAAAACACGGCAAAGAACTAAAAATAATACGAAAACCAAAAGAAACAGTAAAATACACCTACGAATATCATCCCAACATCAACATACTCATCGAAGAAATCAAATATCAACTACCAAGACTCCTAACAGACAACCAAGACGAAATACAAAAGTAATAAAAGAAATAATGGAAATTAGTTCCAAAGAATTAGTAGCAACTAAAATACTGCACGAACACACGTATAAAGAGATAAAAAAATTGGAATAAAAATTGCAAAACAAGCAAAAGCCGGGGATTCGAAAAAACTGAAAACCTTAACTTGAAGTACCGTGAAAGTGCCAAAAAAATTAAATAAGCTAAATAAACATATCTCTTTATAAAGTTTAAAATTGTAAACAAAATACGTGAAGAGAAAAATGGAAAATGAAAATATAGAACTAATTACCAGAGACCCCAAAAAAGCTATAATAAAACTTAGCATTCCTATTTTTATTACATTAATTATTTCATTTGTTTATAATTTAATTGATACGGTCTGGGTAGCGGGTTTAGGTCCTAATGCACTTTCTGCAATTGCTTTTGTAACACCAATATATATGCTTTTGATAAGTATCGGAAGCGGTATCGGTGCAGGTGCAAGCTCTTTAATTTCTATAAGTATTGGTGCTGAAGATCATAAACGTGCAAATAGGATAGGTCTTCATGCATTGTTATTAGGAGGAATATTATCTATTATCCCTGCACTTTTAGTCTTATTTTATTTGAAACCTATTTTAATATTTGTAGGGGCAGGAGATGTTCTTAGTTATGCAATGGATTATGCTTATATAATGTTTTTATTCCTATTTGCCATTATATTCTCAAATATGGGATCATATTTATTTAGAGCTGAAGGTAATGCAAAAAGAGCCACACATGCAGTGTTTTTAAGTGCAATTTTAAATATAATATTAGACCCCATATTTATTTATACCTTAAATTTAGGAATGAAAGGTGCTGCACTATCAACAGTAGTATCCGTTTTAATTTCCTGTATTATAATGGCTTATTGGATATGGATTAAAAAGGACAACTATCTTGAATTAACATATAAACATTTCAAATTAGATTTAAATATTATAAAAGAAATTATGAGCCTTGCAATCCCTTCTACATTGGAAATAACAGTAATTTCAGCATTAACTTTATTAATAAATTTAATGATTACACAAGCATCTGATTCTGTATCGGTGGGAGTATTTACAGTTTCTATGCAAGTAATCCAATTTACAGTTATACCATTAAATGCTATAGCAACAGCACTTTTAACAGTTGCAGGTGTTGCTTATGGTGCTAATAATTTTAAAAACTTAAAAACTGCACATTCTTTTTGTATTAGGATAGGTTTTATATTAGCAGTAGTCGCAGCAATTTTAATGATTGTATTTTCATCACCTATTGCAACAATCTTTAGTTATTCCAATAAAAGTGTAGGATTAACACCCCAAATTGCATCAACAATATCTATATTAAGTTTATATGTTATAGCACTACCTCATGGACTAATGTCAAATTCACTATTTCAAGCAATTGGAAAAGGATTATATAGTTTAATCCTAACAATTATAAGGGCATTACTGCTACAGTTAGTATTTGCATATTTATTCTGTTTCACTTTTGGATGGGGTTTAAATGGAATATATGCTGGTATGATATTTGGAGCTTTCATAGGTTCATTAATTGGGTATATATGGGCTAAAATATTTATTATAAACAAATTAGAAAAAAGACATATTAAATCGGTTCATGAAATTATTAAACACGAATAATTTAATGGGTGAGTAGAATTATTAATTTAAATATTTAAGAATTTTATCTATATCCTTATCAATAATATCATCATGTGTTGAATTAATATTGATAAACTCATAATCTGAAGACATTTCATCTAATTCTTCTTTAAATTTATTCGTTGTACTTAAATAAATAAGATGCGAATTTACTTTTGTTTAGGTAAATTCCATAATATTACTAAGTAAAACTTCTATAATTTTCCCGTCTAAATTTATCATTTAAAATATTCAAAATCAGAATTTTCATTCTTTAATAAAATTTAATAAATCAGAATCATTATCTTAAGAATTAGAGATAAATCATTTGGGAAGTATTTTTCATCTAAGTAAAACATCTTTTACCAAGGATTCACATATTCCCAAATTTCTTCAAAACTAGTTTTTACTCCCAATTTGCTGTATTCACGAACAAGAGTATTGATATCTCTTTCAATCAACTCTTTTGATATTGGATTATCCAAAACTACTGATTGAGAAACATCAATGATAACTGGAGTTTCATCTTTATTTAATATATTATAATTGGATAAGTCTCCATGTGCTAATTTAGCATCGTTAACAAACTTTTTCAATTCAACTAATAGCTTATTGAAAAATTCATTTGGGTCTTCGGGAGGATTATTTTTAACGGGTTGTGCTGGATTTCCATTTTCATCCCCTATAAATTCGATTAATAATACATTATTTGCACTGGTGATTGGTTTTGGAACAGTTACTCCAGCATCATACAATCGTGTCAGGTTTTTAAATTCTTTAGTAACCCATGAATAGATGATTTTACGTTTATTTTTTGTTTTCACATTAAATCTCGGGTCGCCTTTCAGATAATAATCCATTTTTTTAAAATCAGAAGTAGCTATCCTATATATTTTGACTGCTACAAATTTTTCATCATCAGTAATGCCTGTAAGCACATTAGCTTCTTTACCAGTACTTATGGCTCCATTTAAAATGTCAATGTATCCTTGATTAGCTAATTTGTATAATGTTTCTAAAGTAATTTTATCAAAAATTTCATTTCCTGTTTTTCTATCTGAACTGTCTTTCTTTCTTTTTTCAGAATGAATTTTCTGATGCTTAGCATCAGCTTTAGCTACTTTAGAATCCATTATAATCAGTAAAAAAAAAGTAAATGGTGGGGTTACATTTTCAAGTAACCTTTTCTTTCAAGCCAGTTAGATTCGGTTTTGGTGTATCTCCAGATTACGTCTCCTTTTTCATCGGATTGGAAATCCCATGGTTTTACAAGGATAACATCTCCTTCACGAATCCAAATACGTTTTTTCATTTTTCCAGGAATTCTAGTCATTCTAATATGTCCATCTGCACATCTGACTTTTAATTTCCCATGACCCATAATCTGTTCAACCACACCTGGTATTTCTCCCTTTTTAGGAGTTCTCACTCTTCTATATTCTTGCTGATTATTGTTATTAGATTTAGACAAATACTCTCCTCCAAAATTCAAATATAAATTCACAATTTATATAAATTATTTATATATTTATTAATATACTATATATTAATTTATTGGATTTTAGAAAAAAGGTGTTTGAATGGGTACCGAATTTTTAAAAATAAAAGAATGTGATGAAGCACAAGAAATTATTCAAGATTTATTTGATAAATACTGTAATGCGGAAAGTGAAGAGATTAATTGTGAAGATGCTTACGGAAGAGTATTATTCAATGATGTTTACAGTAGAATGGATTTTCCACCATTTGACAAAGCTTTAAAAGACGGTTTTGCAATTTTATCTGAAGATAGTTATGGAGCAAGCGAAGAATCTCCAAATACATTAGAAATCATAGATTTTCTAGAAGCAGGTTCTATTACTGATAAAAAAGTTGAAAAAGGTAAATGTGTTGAAATCAGTACTGGAGCTGCAATGCCTGAAGGTGCAAATGCTGTTGTAATGGTAGAATATTGCGAAAAATTTGATGATAAAGTTAATTTATTGACAACTGCAACTCCATCCCAAGATGTTGCTAAAAAAGGCTCTGACATTGAAGAGGGTAATTTAATTCTTAAAAAAGGTGATGTTTTAAATCCCGGTAAAATTGGTGTTTTATTATCTCAGGGATTTAAAACGATTGAAGTATTTAAAAAACCAACTGTTGGTGTTATTTCATCCGGAAATGAAATTACAATGCAGGGTGAGGATTTGCCATTTGGAAAGATTTATGATGTAAATGGAAATATGATTAAAAATGATGCCGTATCTTGCGGCGCCGATGCAAAATTTTTAGGAGTTGTTAGAGATAATTACGACCAGGTTAAAGAAAAAATCCGAGAATCATTAAAAGATGTTGATATTTTATTATGTTCCGGCGGAACCTCAGCTGGTCTTGGCGATGTAATAAAACATGTTTTGGATGAGTTGGGTGAAGTTTATATTCATGGAATATCTGTCCAGCCGGGCAAACCAACAATTGTCGGGGTCATTGATGAGAAATTAGTAATAGGATTACCTGGAAATCCTGTTTCAGCATTAATGATATTCAATGCATTTGTTGCACCTCCATTAACTGAAGTTGCAGGCATTGAAAAAGACTTCGAACAAAAGGTAATTAAAGGAGTTATGTCAAGAAGAATCCACTCTCCTGTTGGACGTATGCAATATCAGCTGGTAAAAGTAGATGGAAGTGAAATACAGCCAATATTTAAGGATTCCGGAGCTATTTTCTCATTGTCCAGCGCTGATGGTTATGTCAAAGTAGAAAAATCAGTTGAATTATTGGATGAAGGTGAGGAAGTAGAAGTTTATTTATTTAATTAAATTTAAAATAATTATTAAAGGGTGAAAGAATGGAACATGAAATAAAAATTATTCCTGATCAGAAATTAGCTATTATAAATTATAAAGGTCCAATTGAAGATTTAGATATCTTAGTTTCTAAATTAGCTGATTGGGTCGATACAGAAGATGTAGAAACTGAAGGTGAGCCTTTTATTGTTTATTATTCACCAAGACATGAAGTAAATGATGGCGATGCTGTTTTTGATGTTGGAATTGTAATTAATGAGGATGCGGATGAAAAAGATATGATTCGTGTCGTTGACATGGTTGAACATAAAATGTTGTGTGGAATCCATGAAGGGCCAACAGATAATATTTTGGATACTTATGAAGAATTAGTTGAGGTTGCACAGGCAAACAACTATGATATAATAGGGTCACCGAAAGAAGTATTCATAAAAAGCGTTTACAACTGTGATAATGAAGAAGAGTTTTTAACTGAAATTCAATTACCTATTATTGAAATGTAGGGGTGCTATTATGGCAAAAAAAAGAAAAAATGAAGATGAATTTGATGTGGATGAAGAAATTAAAAGAATATCCAAATCAATTGATATTCAGATTATAAAATCAGAAAATTCTTATGAAAATCTGTTTAATAAATTAGATGATGATATTGATAAAGCAATATCTAAAAAAATAAAAATGTTTGATGAATCTAAAGATTTAACCTCAAAACATATCATGACGGATTATACAGATAATGCATTGGAAAGATATAAGAGAAAATTAAATAA
Organism: uncultured Methanobrevibacter sp.; assembly: GCA_902771225.1. Taxonomy (GTDB): domain Archaea; phylum Methanobacteriota; class Methanobacteria; order Methanobacteriales; family Methanobacteriaceae; genus Methanocatella. The sequence continues at coordinate 25,969 of CACXWH010000007.1, forward strand.
AATCTAATTTTCCTTATTTAATATTTTTTTAAATTCAGATTCTAAAGACCAATAACTTTTAAATCATGAAGCATAATTTTTGGGATAATGAATGAGCCTTTTTGTTTTATTTCAGATTCAATACTTTCACATTTTTTCATTAATTCATAAATGTTACCTGAAATCATGGCTTTTTTAACCCCATCTGTTATTTCTCCATTTTCAACAGTAAATGCATTACTCAATTCCACAGAAAAATCTCCAGAAATAGGATTTGCAGTATGTGCTCCTAAAACATTTGTAGTTATTATTCCAGAATCAATTTCATCCAATCCAATACTATTTTTAAATTTCAATTCAAGATTTGATGGTGATACATCAGGTGTTGTTAAGTATGATGCCCTATATCCGTTTGATGTACTTTCACATCCTGATTTGTTAGCAGTATAAATATCATATAAAAATGATTTTAAAACACCATCTTCAACAAGCGTTGTTTTTTTAGATGCCGTTCCTTCACCATCACATTTTGATGTTCCCATTGCATTTTCTAATAATGGATTATCAATAATGGTGAGGTTGGAATCAGTAATTTCAGTATTGATTTTATCATGAAGTATTGATCTTCCTCTTAAAACATTTTCTGAGTTGAATCCTTGAATAAATGTTGAAAGTAATCCTGATGCAGCATAATAATCAAGAATAACATCACAATTTTTTGTTTCAATTGTTTTTGGGTAAAGGGAATCATGAACTAGTTTACATGCATCATCAGTTAATTTTTCATATTCCAAATCTAAATGTCTGGAGCTATTATAATCATATGATGCTGCATATTGCCCATCTTTTTCAATATAAACTGATAATCCTCCACTAAATCCAGTTCCTTTATCATAAATAGACACACCATTGGAGTTAATAATTAATTCCTCTCCTTTTGATGCTGAAAAACCGGCGGATGTTACATTACAATCATTATCTTTGGTGCGTTCAATAATATTTTCTAAAAATTTGCAGCATTCATCTAGACTTAAATCATCATATCTTGCATCATATGTTCCTTTAACATCAGTAACTTTTTCAACATGTGCAAATTCATAATTTTCATCAAGTTTATTTAGTTTTGCATTGTCCAATGCTTTTTGGGCAGTTTCATAAATTTTGTCTAAGTCAGTTGTGTATGCAAAACCAATTTTATTATCTTTAATTATGCGAATTCCAACGCCCTTTTCAATTTCCTGCTTGGCAAAACTTAAAATATCATTTTTTGATTCAACATTAATAGTTTCACTATTGGCTATAAAAATTTCCCAGTTATCAGATAGTTTTTCAACTTCTTTAACACACTTATCCGCTGTTTCATAAATCATATTATCATCTCAATGCAAATTTATAAATAGCTTCAGCCACACCATCACCGAAGTTATTTTTACAAACATATGTGCTTTTTTCTTTTAAAGAATCATCAGCGTTCCCGACAGCTATTTTAACTCCCGCTTCTTTTAAAAATTCTTCATCATTTTCACTGTCGCCGATTGCCATAACATTTTCCATACTGATGCCATTTTTTTCACATAATCTTCTTAATGATGATCCTTTATTAACACGTTTATCAGTAACATGGAGGGCAAAACCACTGTCATATATTTCTAATTCATCAAGAAATTCATAATCCTTAAGTGCATCTTCTATGGCTTTTCTTTGAATAGTTTTATAAAAAACTATTTCAGTTGCACGGTAATTATTGTCGTGTGAAGCATGTTTATTGTAATTTTCACCTAATTTTTCTTTAAGATGAAGGTCTGCTTTTTCGATGTATTCGCTGTTAACTAAAATTTCAACAGAATTGTTATTATATCCTTCTTTAAAAATCATTCCTCCATTTTCCGCTACAAGACCTCCACTACAGCCGATTAAAACTTCTGCAGCATATGCATAGTTAACTACATTTCCTGTAACGATTATTGTTGGAATTCCTTTTTCTTCTGCGGCTCGTAAAGATTCAATAGCAGAGATACATATTTTTCGTGTATCATCAGTTATTGTTCCATCTATGTCAACAGCTATTGCTTCAATTTTCATTGTTAACCTCTTGAGTATCTGTGGGCGATGTTACAAGTTCCTTCTTTACTTACCATGCATGCTCCAATTGGATGGAGTGGATTGCACTCTTTTCTAAATAATGTACAATCTTCAGGCCTTTTCAATCCTCTTAAAATTGGTCCACAAATACATCCTTTTGGTGCTTCTTTCACGTCTTTTACTTCAATATCATATTTTTCACGAGCATTATATTGTGAAAATTCATCTTTAATTTCTAAAACAGAATTAGGTATTTTAGGAAATCCTCTCCATTCTCTGCTTGCAACATCAAATACTTCATCAATCATTTTTGTTGCAATTTCATTTCCCTCTTCTTTTACAGCTCTTGCATATTCATTATCTATTTTTGGTGTTTCATTATGAATTTGTCTTAAAATCATATAAACAGACATTAAAATATCTAAAGGATTAAATCCGGCAACTGCCTGTGGAATGCCAAAATCTGTAGAGAAATATTCAAATGGTTTTGTTCCGATAATTGTACAGACATGGCCTGGCTGAATCAATGCGTTTAAACTTGTCTGACCGGAATTAATTAAAAAATCAATGGCCGGAGGTATTAATCTGTGACAAGACAATACTGAAAAGTTTTCAGGAGGAGTAGATAATAATTCCGCTGCTGTTGTAGGGGCTGTTGTTTCAAAACCCGCTGCCATAAATACGACATCATTGTCTTCTTTTTCAGCTATTTCAATAGCTTTATTAATTCCATAAACTATCCTTACGTCTCCACCTTCAGCTTTAGCATCTGCAAGTGATCCTTTTGAACCCGGAACCCTTAACATATCTCCAAAGGTTGTTATTGTAACTCCTTTTTCAACTAATTCTAAACATTCGTCTATTTCACGGGATGGAACAACACAAACCGGACAGCCCGGCCCTGCAACAATTTCTACTTCTTCAGGTAAGAGGCTTCTAATCCCATTTTCCATAATTGTATGTTCATGTGAACCACACACGTGCATTATTTTAACAGGTGTTGCTAATTTGTTAATTCTATCCAATAACTCTTTTGACATATTTTTCATTTTAACACCAAAGATTTAATATTATAATATATTAATATTAAGTATAGATATTAATTAAATTTTTTTATATTTTTTAGTGATAACATGTTTAATAACAATAAAATTCTAGTAGTTATTCCTGCAAGAGGGGATTCAAAAAGAATTCTTCGTAAAAATATTCGTTTACTTGCAGATAAACCATTGATTGCACATGCAATCGGGATTGCAAAATCTTCTAAATATGTTGATGATGTTGTAGTGTCTAGTGAGGACTTTGAAATTATACAGATAGCTGAAAAATTTGGAGCAAGTATTGTCAGACGGTCTCCAAATTTGGCAGGAGATAGAATTCCTCTTGATCCTGTTATTTTAGATGCTACTGTTCAAAAGGAAAAACAGGCATTTGATGAATATGACATTGTAATCACAATACAACCAACATCTCCTCTTTTAAAATCAGAAACATTAGACAAAGCAATTGAAAAATTTGATAATTATAATATTGATACAGTTATTTCTGTTACTGGTGAAAAACATTTTAATTGGATGTTTAACGAATCTGAAAATCGTTATTATCCATTATTTTCTGAAAGAGTTAATCAAGATTATCTTCCTACTGAATTTATAGAAACCGGTGGTTTTTTTGCAACAAGACGTCATTTTTTAACACCGAATTCTCGCATGGGTAATAATGTTGACTTAATGGAGATTTCCCGTGAAGAAAGTATTAATATAGTTTCTTATGAAGATTGGTGGGTCGCTGAAAGATATTTAAATAAGAAAAAAATTGCATTGATTGTTAATGCTAGTGATGAGATTGGTATTAGTAGAATGGATAGATGCATTGCTTTGGCATCCAGATTACTGAGTGATAATGTTTTATTTTTACTTGATGAAAATCATCAAATGGGTATAGATGTGGTTAATAAATTTAATTGTCCATACAGAGTTTATGATGGTGAAGATGAATTATTTGATTTATTAAAAAGGTTTAATCCACACATTGTTATTAATGATGTTTCAGACACTTCTAAAGACTATATTAATCGCCAAAAACAATTAGGCTTTTTTGTAATTAACTTTGAAGATGTTGGCACCGGTTCGGAAGATGCTGATTTGGTATTTGACGTCTTATATGAGCATGATGGTGGTTTTGGAAATATTTTTATTGGATATAAATATTATTTATTGAGAGATGAATTCTATTTCCAACCAAAAAAGATTGTAAATCCAAATGTTGATACTGTATTAATTGCATTTGGCGGGGATGATTCAAATAATTTAACTGAAAGGACATTAGAATCTGTTCTGGGCAGTGGATATGCAGGTAGAATTGATGTTATTTTACCGTTTAATTATTCAAAAAAGGAACAAATTATTCAAAAATATGAAATGAGCCATAACGTTCAAATTTACCATCGTGTAAATAATATTAGTGATTTCATGTTAAGAGCAGATATTGTATTTTCTTCTGCCGGACGAAAAATGTATGAAATCTGTTCTGTTGGAACTCCATGTATTTGCATTTGTCAAAATGGACGTGAACAAACTCATGCATTCGGATCTCCTAAAAACGGATTTATAAATATGGGTCTTGCAGAATTTTTATCAAATGAAGATATTACAAATCAATTTAAGATTTTATGGCAGGATTTTGAATTGAGACAGACTATGAATGCTATGATGAAAAGCATTGATTTGAAACATGGTTTTGAAAATATCTGGTCTGTTGTCGAACAAAAATATTGGGCTAAAGAGTTTAAACAAAGATATTAGGTGATAAGATGAATATCTTTTTTAAAAAACCTTTTTTAATTGCTGATATTGGTGTTAATTATTATGATATTGCTCAAAAAGAAGAAATCTCTAATATGGAAGCTGCAAAATTAATGATTTTGGAAGCTAAAAAATGTGGTGTTGATGCAGTTAAATTTGAGTCTTATAAAACTGAAAATATTATATCCAGTGAATTTCCAGACCAATTTGATTTATTTAAAAAATATGATAAATTTGGAAAAGAAGAATTTCGCGAATTAGCGGTATTTTGCGACGAATTAAAGATAAAATTTTTATCATCACCTTTAGATTTTGAATCTGCAGATTATTTGGATGAATTTATGGATATTTATTCAATTGCATCATCAGATTTAACAAACATACCTTTTATTCAATATATTGCAAAGAAAAACAAACCAATTTTATTGTTGACTGGGGCAGCCACATTAAATGAAGTTAAACAAGCTGTTAAAGCTATTGAAGATGTATCAACTGTAGATATTGCAATATTGCATTCAGTATTATCTTATCCGACTGATTATAGGGATGCTAATTTGGAAATGATTAAAGATTTGGCTCAAAATTTCCCGATTTATGAAATTGGCTATTCTGATCACACCAAACCCGATTCCAACATGTTTGTTTTAACAACAGCATTTAATTTTGGTGCAGATATCATAGAAAAACATTTTACTTTAGATAAATCTCTTCCAGGAAATGACCATTCTCATTCAATGGACCCTGATGATGTAAGGATATTTAAAACAAATATTGGATTTTTATCACAAATAAAAGGGATGAAAAATAAACAGCCATTAATATCTGAATCTTCAGCATCACGTAACGCAAGAAAATCTATTGTTGCTATAAAAGATATTAAAAAAGGAGATGTAATCACATCCGAGTTATTAACATTTAAAAGACCTGGAATAGGCATATCTCCCGCCCAACTTGATGAAGTAATTGGCAAAACTGCTTTGGTGGATATTGCTGAGGATACATTAATCGATTTTTCTATGCTGGAAGAATAATTATGGATGTGTTTTTAAAGTAACATTAGTCCATTTCCATTTATATTTATTTTGAACAAATTTTCCTTCTTCGATTATGAAAAATATAAATGATGTTTCTGTTTGAAAAAATTAAAAGAAGAATAATCTTTGTAAATTTTAAAAAAGAAAATAAAATTAAAATTCTGAAGAACAGTCTGCAGAATATCTGCTGAGTAATACTGCACATTTATCTATTGTTTCAGAATTTAATTTAATGGTAGTATTTTGAATTGTATTTAATAATTCATCAATAAATAAGTCTTCATCAGTTAAAGGCATATTTATTACAACTACATCGTTATTAATAAAACCTACTAATGGTTCTACAAAACAGTTTTTAATATTATTGTCATTAAGGAAATTAATTAAATCCTCTCCTAAAGTCAATGCTTTTTGCTTTATAGCATTGTCTTGAGAAAATTTAGCTTGTTTTGTTGTGTATCTAAAACGTCTTTCATTTCCTATATGTTCGACTTCAAATCTTTCATTTTCATTTTCAACAGATTTTATTAATTCAATATTCTCATTTTCAGAATTTAATCTGTTTTTTGGATTGTATTTTTGAGAAAGAAGCGCATAGATTCCTGTAGGTCCAACAACAACATGGTTAATTCCAATTGGGGCAGTTGGTGTTTTAACATTATAGAATACGTAATACTCTTCTGGTAAAGTTAATAAGTGTTCTCTAATAATTCTTGTCCTAATGGTGGTTTCTTGAGTATCTCTTGTTCTATATAATCCATATGCTATAATGACGATTGAAATTAATAAGGCTGCAAGTCCTACTCCAGTGTTAACTAATATAACTTCAACAATACTTAAAATAAATATAACAAAACCTGCTATGATAATATAGTGGTCTTTTGTTAAATGTTTTATTTCAAAATCGGGACTATCATCAACTAATAATTCTGTTGAAACAATTCCATCACCAGGTTCTGCAATTGTAAATTTGCTTTTTAAGCTTCCAAATCTGCCTGAAGATTTAGATTCTGGGGCATTTTCATAATATACTGCTATTCCTTTAAAGAATTCATCTTTAAGGTAATTCTTCATTATATTATAATCATTAGTTTTTGGAATAGCAAATTCTTTATTAAATTTAGATAAAACCGGCTCGGGGATTGTTGTCCTAGCAGTTTTTGGGATTTCTTCAATTTCTGATCTTTCTTGTTCAAGCTCTTCTTCTGCAATTTTTTGCATTTCGTCTTCTGAAAAGAAAGTTTCAAGTTTATTAGTAATGGATCTTATGGAGTGGTCGTTTGCAGTACTTTGTTCTTCTGCTGTGTCTTGTTGGTTTCTTCTAATTTCTTGAAGTTCTTTTTTTCTTTCATCAATATATTGATCTAGTTCTTTATTCATTTCAGAATCAAGATATCTTAAAGAACCTCCGCAACTGTCACATTCATAGTCTAATATATTGTCGTTTGATTTAATTTTATATTTCAATCCACAATCTTCACATTGAACAATTTGTGAATTATCATATTTTATTGAACTTAATATACCAGAATGTTGTGATTGTTCATTAGAATAATTTTCTAAAAGTTCTAAGTCACCTGCACATGAAGAACACTCAAATGATGATTCATCGTCATTATCATCGAGTTGGTATTTAGCACCACAGTTCTTACAACATACAACTTTCATAATATCCTCTTTATTTGCCTTTATATTATTATAATATGATTGGTTTTTATTATTAAATATATTCATTTGTAGGAATTTTTTAAAATTCCTTTTTTAAGAAATAAGTTTTCAATTTATACATTTTTCTTGTATAAATACAAATTATCAATTTGTTTTATTTCAGTATAGTTAGTTAAATTATTCTGTTTCACATTCGAGATGTAATAACTAACATTATTTTCAATAATTTTCTCCGGATGACTACTTTCTATTCCCGGAGAATTTAAACCTAAGTACCAGTAATATGGTCGTATATTATAGTTTCCTATTTTAATCTCACTCCAATTCTCAATATTTGCTTTAATATAATCTGACATTTCTTCTGGAGCACTAAATTCATTTGTATCTTCAAAAGTCAATGTAAATGCAAATCCTTGAATTAAAAACAATACAATCAAAATTATTGGTATGATGTTTTTTCTCGTGATTTTAGCGTTAATTTCCTCAACACCAACCATTATAAAGTATGTTAATGCAGGAAAAATTGGAATGATGTATCTATTGACCTTTACAACATAATATGATTGGAATATCAAATATACTAGAATCCAACATAACATTGTGAGGCCCATTTTATGCTCACTATCTTTTCCAATCAAATAAAGGCCGATAAATGTTAATATAATCGTTATCGTTGAACTGAATTGGGCAAATGTAAGCAATGCAATTAAACATAGAATTGTTCCACATATCTTTGATTTATTTAATTCAAATTTTGTTCTTTTAACCCACAATGCACCACCCACTATTAAAATTAAAAATACAAATCCTGCAAGTATTGTCGGGTTACCTAAATAAGGGGTTTTACCCATAAAGGTTGTATTTGACGAAGAGATGAAATTTCCCATATTAACTAAATAATATCCAAAATCCGGATTATATGCGTTATCGTTTGAAGATCCAAGATTTCCCTCCACTCCTCCTTCAATGAGTTTATCAAAGACTAAATTGCCCTCGCCCATTGAGTAAGTTGTCCATAGGATAACTGAACAGATTATTATTGCAAAGAATAATCCTATGGCGATGTATTTCAAATCATTTTTTGTAATTTTAATGCCTTTTTCATATAAATAATATAAAGCTAATGCCGGAACAACTAACGCAACAGTATATCTTGTAAAGAATCCAATTACGAGTAATGGGAATGCTGCCGTATAATATTTCGGATTATCTTTTATGGCAATTATTGCAAAATATGCAATCCAAATAGTAATGCTTGCAGCAGGAATATCTAAACTCCCATTTGCAAGCCAGGTTAAATTAAGTGCAAGGGTGGAATATATTATTGTTCCAGTTAAGCTTAATAAATTATTAAATTTTAATCTTAAAAGTAAATATAGGCCAATATTGCCAATAATAGCTAAAATTCCAGTTACTATAAAAATCGCTACTTTATCAACATATCCCAAATCAAATAACAGTGATGTTAAATAACAGACAACTGGCGATAGATAAATTGATCTTGTTGAATGAATGTTGGTTCCCGAATAGTAAAGGGCATTTAACAGGTAGACATAGACATCAGAACAGTAAATACCCAGATTAGCATTAAAATTTATATAATAAATTACTAGAATAGTGCTTATTATTGTAATGAAGAGTAATTCTTTTTTATCTTTTATATTAAAGTTCATGTCAACCCCTAAAAGGATCCTACTGCAAATGAAACAAATGCAATTAACATCCCAATTTTTAAAAATTTTGAAACTTTTGCTGCAGTCTTTACATCCTGATTTTTAATTATTAGAAATGCCGAATATATAAATATTATTACTGCAATGGCTATTATTGCCAAGTAAAATATGTTAAATATGTGTTGAAAGTATAATAAGGGACATAAAATACAATCTAAGATGATTAAAACGAACGTGATTATTGCAGATGCTTTTGTTCCGTAAATAATTGGGAAGGTTTTTGCACCCTCCAGTTTATCTCCTTCAATATCTTCAATGTCTTTTGTTATTTCGCGGGCAGTGGTCATTATGAATGCAAAAAATCCTAAAAACGTTGAAGTAAGTATTATTTGTTCTGTTCCGATGGAAAAACCACCAAATGTAAAACATAAACCGGTCATGAATCCAACTGTTAAATTTCCAATTAATGGTGTTGATTTTAATTTATAGGCATATATATAAAGAATCAAATCTGCAATTAATACAATGATAAATGGAATCCAGTTATTAGTTAAATAACTAATTAAAAAACCGCATATGGTTCCGCCTAAAAATAATCCATAAGCATAGTTTCTGGCGGTTTTTAACTTGATTCTTCCTGAAGGTATTGGTCTTTCAGGCTTATTAATCAAATCAATTTTGTAATCAAAATAATCATTAATTACATTTCCGGCACTAATTTCAAATAATACTGCTAACATTGCTAGTATTATTGGTATTGAAATAGTGTGTGATACAATAGCAACAAGCACAATAGCTATCATGGCCATTACCACATTTCCTGGCCTAAGAATTTCTATATATGGATTCATGTTATTCTTTCCTATATAATTAAAATTTATTTATATATTATTATATCAAACAATAATTATATAAACTATGTTAATAAATACATATATTAGTATATTATTTATTAAATTTATATTATTACTTTTAGCTGGTGTAAAATTGAACAAAATAAAGATAGCAATTGTTGGGATAGGTAACTGTGCTAGTTCACTTATTCAAGGAATTCATTATTATGATGGGAAAAATCCTGAAGATGCAATTGGATTGATGCATTGGGATATTGGGGGTTATGAACCTAGTGATATTGAGGTTGTAGCTGCTTTTGATGTTGATAAACGAAAAGTTGGTAAAACTATTGATGAAGCAATTTTTGCCAAACCGAATTGTACCACTATCTTTCAAAAGGATATTCCAAAGTATGATGCAAAGGTTAGTATGGGCCATGTTTTAGATGGTGTTGCAGAACATATGTCTAATTATGATGAAGAATTTACTTTTGTTGTAAGTGACGAAGATCCGGTTGATGTTGTTGAAGTTTTAAAAGCAAGCGGTGCTGAAATTCTTGTAAACTATTTGCCTGTCGGGTCTGAAAAAGCTGCAAGATATTATGCACAATGTGCGCTTGATGCTGGTGTTGCTTATGTAAATTGTATGCCTGTATTCATTGTAAGTGATGATGAATGGGATGCTAAATTTAGAGAAAAAGGAATTCCTATTGTTGGAGATGATATTAAAGCTCAAATTGGTGCTACTATTACTCACAGGACACTAGCTAGTCTATTCATGGATAGGGGTGTAAAATTAGATAAAACCTATCAAATCAATACTGGAGGTAACACTGATTTTTTAAACATGCTTAATAGGGACAGATTAGACTCTAAAAAAGAATCAAAAACTGAAGCTGTTCAATCTGTTCTTAACGAGAGGATGGAAGATAGAGATATCCATATTGGACCTAGTGACTATGTTCCATGGCAAAATGATAATAAATTATGCTTCCTCAGAATGGAAGGACGTACCTTTGGTGATGTTCCAATGAATATTGAACTTAGATTAAGTGTGGAAGATTCACCTAATTCTGCAGGTTGTGTCATCGATGCAGTAAGATGTTGTAAAATTGGATTAGAAAGAGGTATCGGCGGACAATTAACTTCTATTTCTTCTTATACTATGAAACATCCTCCAATCCAATATACTGATGACGAAGCATATGATAATGTTGAAAAATTCATTTCCGGCGATTTGGAAAGATAATTTTTCAATTTCTTATTTTTTTTAAATTTTACAAAATTTATTAATATATGTAATTATATATATTAATACATAAGGTATGAAAATTATTCAAAATTTTTTTATATAATATAAAAGAGGTGTTTATAAATGGCGAAAGTAAGATTTACTGAAACTGCACTTCGGGATGCTCACCAATCTTTGCTTGCAACTAGGATGAGAACAAGAGATATGATTCCTATCGCTGAAGAAATGGATAAAGTAGGTTATTTCTCTGTTGAAGCTTGGGGAGGAGCAACTTTTGATACATGTATCAGATATTTAAACGAAGATCCTTGGGAAAGATTAAGGAATTTAAAATCTGAATTTAATAAAACTCCTATTCAAATGCTATTAAGAGGTCAGAATTTGGTAGGATATAAACATTATCCTGATGACATTGTAACAAAATTTGTTGAAAAATCCTATGAGAATGGTGTAGATATTTTTAGAGTTTTTGATGCTTTAAATGATATTAGAAACATGGAAAAAGCTATTAAGGTGGCTAAAGATCAGGGCGCTCATGTTCAAGGTACTATTTGTTATACTATCAGTCCGGTTCATACTTTAGATGATTTTGTTGATTTAGCTAAAAATCTTGAGGCTCTTGATTGTGATTCTGTAGCTATTAAAGATATGGCAGGTTTAATCTCACCGGCTGCTGCATATGAGTTAGTTTCAAAATTAAAAGAAGAAACAGATTTGCTTGTAGATTTACATTGCCATTGTACTAGTGGTATGACTCCAATTAGTTATTTTGCAGCTTGTCAGGCAGGTGTTGATGTCTTGGATACTGCAATTTCACCATTGTCCTGGGGAACATCTCAACCACCAACAGAAAGTATGGTTGCAGCTTTACAAGGAACCCCATATGATACAGGATTAGATTTAAAACAATTAGCTCATATTAAAGAATACTTCGATGATATTAAAGAAATATATTCATCTATTCTTGACCCAATTGCAGAAAGTATTGATGCTGATGTTTTATTATACCAAATTCCTGGTGGAATGCTTTCAAACCTTATTTCACAACTTAAAGAGCAAAATGCTTTAGATAGGTATGATGATGTACTTGAGGAAATGCCGCGTGTTAGAAAAGATATGGGTTACCCGCCTCTTGTAACTCCAACAAGTCAAATTGTAGGTATTCAGGCAGTAATGAATGTTTTAGGTGGAGAAAGATATAAAACTGTATCCAATGAAGTTAAAGAGTATATGAAAGGTAATTATGGTAAACCTCCTGCGCCGGTTAATCCGGAAATCTCTAAAAAAATCATTTCTGGTGATGAAATAATTACCTGCAGGCCTGCAGATTTATTAGAACCTGAATTTGATAAATTCAAATCTGAAGGTATGGAAAAAGGATTTGTTAAATCAGATGAGGATGCTTTAACTTATGCATTATATCCACCGATAGCCCCTAAATTCCTTAAAGGAGAAGCTGTCGAAGAAGAACTCAAAGCTCCATCAATTTCTGAGGATACAGAAATTGGAATCCCAACACAATATAATGTTGAAGTTGATGGTGACGTATTTGAAGTTAAAATCATGCCTACCGGATTTATGGAAGTTGAAGAAACTGAAAAAGGTCCTTTCACTCCAGTTGAAGGGGGAGTATTCTCTTCAATGCAGGGTATGGTGATTAAATTAAATGTAAATGTTGGAGATAAAGTATCTGTTGGCTCAACAATTGCAGTTATTGAAGCTATGAAGATGGAAAATGATATTCAGTCTGAAGTTGAGGGTACTGTTAAGGAAATCTTTGTAGAACCTGGTGATGCAGTCAGTGCCGGCGATATTTTGATGGTTATCGATTAGATAACCTACTTATTATTTTTTATTATTTTGTTTATTTGTTATTTAGAAATTTTTATTTTGATTATTGTACAAATATAATTTTAAACTTTGTATATAATTTATTCATTCTTGTTTTTCATGGGATTTTTTAATAAATAGTTGAAGTTTATAGGATAGTTTTTGTTTATTTTTTTAAAATTCATTAGTAAATTTTCTTTTTTCGTTTAATATCTTGATTTAATATCTTATAGCCTTTTAGAAAACAAATTAGACAAATTTATATATTTCGGTGAATAAATGGTTTAATATCGAAGTTTAGCAAAAAAACTTTGAAAATTATTAAAGGTGACAAAAGATGAAAAACTACTTTGACATTAAAGATAAAGTTGCTCTTGTTACAGGAGCATCTTCAGGTCTTGGTTGGCAAATTGCACAAGCATATGCTAGTCAAGGAGCTAAATTAGCATTATTTGCTAGAAGAGAAGAAAGACTTCAGGAAAACAAAAAAATATTGGAAGACGAATACGGTGTAGAAGTAATGTATGCTGTAACAGATGTTGGTGACCCAGAAAACATTGCTGAATCTGTTAAAAAAGTAGTTGATCATTTCGGAAGAATCGATATCCTCGTAACTGCTGCTGGTATGGGTAACAATAAGCCTGTTGTTGACCAAAGTGCTGAAGAATGGGATAGACATATAAGAATCGACTTAAGCGGTGTATACTACACATGTGCTGAAGTGGGTAAAGTAATGATTGAACAAAACTATGGTAAAATCATTAACATTGGTTCAATCCACTCCCGTGTAATTTTCCCTGGCGGAGGAATTTCCGCATATTCCTCAGCAAAAGGTGGAGTAATGAACTTAACCAAAAATTTAGCTGTTGAATGGGCTAAATATAACATTACTGTTAACGCAATTGGTCCTGCAGTATTTGCTACTGAATTAACCACTGAAAGTATTGAAATGGAAGGATTTATGGACTTAATCGCAGCTTATTGTCCAATGCAAAGACTTGGTGAACCTGGAGAACTCGATGGTCTTGCAATTTACTTTGCATCTGATGCTTCTAGCTTCTGTACTGGTCAATTAGTTTGTGTAGATGGTGGTTGGACAGCTATTTAAGTGTAATATCCCATTACACTTTTTTTTCTTTTTTTATATGAATTAAATGCGGCAGAGAAAGTATCTGTCTTAAGTTAAATATTAAAACTTTATTTTGTGTATATGGTCAGGTCTTCGATTCCTGCTTTTTTAAACCCTCTTTTTCTTCTCATACAACTTTCACAAACACCACAATGATTTTCTGTTCCTTTATAGCAGGAATAACTCAATTCCATTGGAGCATTAAATTCTGCACCTAATTTGACAATTTCGTCCTTATCTAAATCAATTGCCGGAGCTTTTATTTCAATGTCTATTGGTGATCCTACTTTAAATAATTCATTGAAACTTTCTAAAAACTCTTTTGAATTGTCTGGAAATGTGTTTGCTTCTTCTTTGTCCCAGCCAACTATTATGATTTCGGCTCCAATGCTTTCAGCATAAGATGCTGCAATGGATGTAAAGACAGTATTTCTTGCAGGCACCCAAACGCTGCTTGCACTTTCACTGGATTTTTCCAAATCATCCAGGTCATTAAAATCAACTTCGGGAATATCTTCAGAAGTATTTAAACTTGAGGTGCTGATTTTTGCTAACCAATCCAAATCTATTACAGAATGTGAAAACCCCATTTTTTTACAAATTTCTTTGGATGCTTTTAGTTCACGTTTAAAAGCTTTTTGACCATAATTAAAGGTTATTGCATGGATTTCATAATCTTTAGCATAAACACTTGATGATACTGTACAGTCAAGCCCTCCAGATAATACTGCAATTGCTTTTTTCATTTAATCAGCTCCTTAATTTCTCTTAGGCTGAGACCAGTTTCTTCTGCTATTTTTTTCAAATCTTCATATTCCGGTCTTTTGGATATTATTTCGCCATTCACATATCCTATTTTGAATGTAACTTCATATTCTTTGTCTTTTATTTCAAATGTTTTTTTAATGAATTCTCTTTTGGCCAGTCCTCTGTGGATATTCGGGGCGATTCTAATTCCTAAACTTCCAGTTTCTTTAAAAATTAAGTTGATTAATTTTTCCCGTTTATTTCTTTGGGAAATAATCTTTAATAAACTTCCTTGACGATTTTTTTTCATTATTATTGGAGTTATTGAAACGTCAGAAGCTCCGGCTTCCAATAGCACATCAAATAGGTATCCGATTTCTTCGCCGGTTAAATGATCGATATTTGTCTCTATTACATCAATTTTATCATTTTCACCAATTGAAGATGATTGTATTACTCTTAAAATATTTGGATGTTCAAAATCTTTGCTTCCTGCACCGTAAGCTACTTTTTCACCTTTAATCAATGGAATGAATTCTTTTATTTCATCACATATCTCAGCGTAAATTGCACAGCCTGTTGGTGTTGCAAGTTCACTTAAGACAGGTCCGCCTTTAAAATTCAGATCTTTCAGTATTTCTAAAACTGCAGGTGCCGGAACTGGCAGGATTCCATGGGAGGTTTTAACCTGGCCTCCTCCAACAGCTATTGGAAGGCCTATTATCTTTTCTTTATCTAAATTCAATGAGTAATATGCCCATACAGAACCGATTATGTCGGCTACCGCATCACTTGCCCCAACTTCATGGAAGTGTATTTCTTCTAATGTTTTGCCATGAACTTTTGACTCGGCAATAGCTATTCTTTTAAATATATTTATGGATGTTTTTTTAACATCTTCATCTAAATCAAGAGCATTTATTTTATCGACTAATTCATTATAATAAACATGACTATTTTTATCAAGCATTTCAACATGACAATACATAGCAGCAATGCCCTGTTTATCAATTTTTTTAAAATTTACATTAATCTTCCCAACAATTTGTGCGGATTTTTCCATAATTTCTTTCAGCTTATTTTTATCAGCACCTAAATCAACTAATGCTGCTATTATCATGTTTCCGGATATTCCACTTGATTGCGGGTCTATAATGATTGTCATTAATAATTGCTCCTAAAATTTAATTATTCATATAAACATTTAATAATAGTTTTGTTTAAATAGTATTAATAGTATTGGTGATTTTAACTTAGTTTGAAAAGCAATTTTTAGAAATTTCCCATACAGATTACTCTTTAAATTAAAAAATTAATATGGATATTAAATTTAATAGAATAATCTTTTAACATTGGTGAAATAATCCCTATTGCAGTTTTAAGGTGAAAATATGAATAGAATAAATGTTTTAGAAAAGGATTATGCTGTTTTTATAAATAATCCTGATCTTTTTTTGGCAATCAGTGATTTTACTGTTGGGGGCGGAGTCAGCATTGCTGAAAATGTAAATATCATGAAATCAAAAAAAACATTGGAATCTGTTAAAGAATCATTTAATCAGGAAAAAAGAAAATATATTGCCCAGGAAGCCGAATCTTTAAATTATTTTAAAAAATTTTATAAAAATATTGGTATTTACACATTCATGGAGAATGATGTGATTATTCAAGATTTCACCGATAAATTACAAGTTGCAAATTCATCAAAAGGATTCAGGGATGCTAAAATTGATATAAGCCATATTATTTATATAAATAAAGTTTTATCTAAAAAAGATTTGCTTGAAGTTTATAAAAGAGTTACAAAAACCAAAGCAAAATATTTGGCCAGTTTAAATTTACCTCTTCATATTAATAATATTTTTAATACTAATGATTTTTTAGCTGTTTTGTGTAATGTCCCTAAAAATGAAGAGGAAAATTTTAATCAAATTGATTTTGATGAGTTGAATATAGAAAATATAATCATAGAAACTATTGATGAAGCATTAAAAAGATTAGAATTAACATTTGGAATTCTTGATTATCTGGTTTCACAAGGAATATTGATTGGAGATTTGATTGAAGCAGGAATGGAGTTGCTTGAAGGTGTTGAGATAACAGAAGAACTCAATAAAAAAATGGAAGCTCAATTATTAAAAGCATTATCCGATATTGATGTAATTACTTTATTAATGGCTGCAATAAGAACTGAACAAGACTTTGCAGATAATAGAATACGTGAAATTGATGAAAATGTGAATTCGGCTCATTTGTATTCTGATGAAGTTTTAGGTTTGGCTATTTCAAATCATATTGCTGGAACTAAAGCAATATTTAATTTTAAACGTTATTGTGAAGCCAAACCTGGAATAATTTATGGACTTCCTCCAATATTGGATGATGTCTTTGCTGGATTGATTGCAGGTTGCATGTCTAAAATTTTTGAGGAATAAATATGGAAGATGATAGTTACTTTGAAGAGGAAGAATTTTCACCATTAAAGTCTATTTTAGGTCTTTTAACCTTTTCAACAATACTGCCGATTAATGTTTTCACATCAATCGAATGCATGACTAAGTTAACTTGGGTTTGGCCTTTTTTACATTTATTTATAGGGATTTTAGCAGCAATCTGTGGATATGTTTCTTTAAATTTACTGCATTTAAATCCTTTTTTTACTTCAGTAATTGTTTATGCATTTTTAATGATAATAACTGGTTATAATCATTTGGATGGTGTAATGGACATGGCTGATGGGGTAATGGTTCATGGCAGTCCTGAACGTAAAATAGATGTAATGAAAGACTCATCAGTTGGTGCCGGTGGAGTTGCAACATTATTTTTAGTTGCTTGTTTAACAATTGCTGGAATTTATAATATTTTAGATTATAATTTTATATTTGGAATTATAATTTGTGAAATGCTTGCTAAAACATCTTTAATAACTACAGCATTATTGTCCAAACCTTTAACTCCAGGAATTGGAAGTTATTTTATAAAAGAAACTAATCCTCCAAATTATTTTTTATCAACATTTCTTGTGGGATGTATTGCATTTTTATTGGGAGGCTATGTTGGAATTATTGGAGTTGTTGGCGCAATCGTTTCAGGTTTAATTATTGCGGTTATTGCAAGACGTAATTTTGTTTTAGCTAATGGCGATGTTTTAGGAATGAGTAATGAAGTTGGACGATTAATGGCTTTGCTTTTCATGTCAATAGCCCTATATTATTTATAAATGGTGATAAAATGAATGTTAATGTTTTAAGATTAGATCATAGATTAAAAAGAGATACACGTATTACTACTCATGTTTGTTTAACTGCCCGTGCATTTGGAGCAAGTAAAATCTACCTTGCAGGTGAGGAAGACAATAAATTAATGGAAAATGTACGTGATACAGCTAAAAGATTTGGGGGTAACTTTGAAATTGAACATACTGATTCTTACATGGGAGTTATTAATCAATGGAAAAAGAATGGCGGGAAAATAGTTCATCTAACAATGTACGGTTCACAGGCTCATGAAATAGCTCCTGAAATAAGAGAAGATGGGAGTGATATTTTAATCATTGTCGGAGGTTCAAAAGTTCCTGGTAAAGTGTATAAAGCTGCAGATTGGAATGTGTCAGTTACAACACAGCCTCACTCAGAAGTATCATCTCTTGCCGTATTTCAACATTTATTGATGGATGGCAGTGAATTTGATTTGGAATTTGAAAATCCGGTTTTAGAAGTAATTCCTACTGCTCATGGTAAAAATGTAAACATTCATGATGAAAACCGTTAAGCTATGAAATCATCTAACCGTTTTATAGCTTTTAATTTTTCGTCTTTTTTTATTCTGGCTTGGTCAAGAGCATCTTTTATGGTTTGAATAGAATTATCATAAACTTCTTTATCAACAGGATATGGAAAACCGTCTTTTCCTCCATGTGTAAAGCTATATTTAACAGGATCTTTCCAACTTGCAGGTTCACCATAAACCAAATCAGATATTAAAGCAAGAGCCCTTATCTTTTTGGGACCTATTCCCTGAAGTAAAATTAACTCTTCATAATTTTCGGGCTGTATTTCCCAGGCATTTTTTAAAACTTCAAACTCTTTATCTGTAATATCCATATCAAGTACGGGGTGATGGGAAGGCATTGTAAAGTCTTCCAAAAGCATCTGATTATCCTTTCTTTTAAAATATTGTCTTAAATGGTCAGGATTATCATTAATCAAATCAACACTAATTTTTTGAGCGGATTTGCTTTCTTTATCAGTCATATTGAGTGTCTGTGGTGTTTTCAAATCGCAAGATATTCCGCTATGTGGATCTAGGAGTAAATCATCGACTTCTTCACCCATCCAGTGATAACGGCGAGCATATTTATTGTCTGTATTCATTCCCTGCTGAACTACTGCCCAATCTCCTTTTTCAGTTACAAAAAAATTATGCTGATATAATGTATAGCCGTCCTGAATACAGGAATTATCAATTTTAGCAGATAATTTGCTGGTTTCTATTAATTTTTCAGTAGTTTTTGTTTTCAAGTTAAAAATATCTCCTGCATGAGCAATACCTTCAGGAGTTTTACGAGATTTGGCGCCTTTACCACCACTTAAATAAATCCCATGCTCTTCAGGGGATAAGGATTCTTTTAAAGCACCCATTGTTGTAGTTGTTGTTCCGGATGAATGCCAATCAAAACCTAAAACACAAGAAAATGCCTGAAACCAATAAGGATTAGAAATTCTTCTAATAAATTCATTTAAACTGTATTCTTCAATGATAACTGAAGTTAATGCACCTGACAGCTCAACCATTCTGGAAAATAACCATCTTGGAGGGTGACCTCCGTGTAGTGGTAAATTTACTGCTCCCCTTCTTTGCATGAATTATAATTTAATGTTATTTATTTATAAAAATATGGTGAGAGCACCTGACAAGTATTCAAAACAAAACTTTAATAAGTAGTATAATATATAATTATTAATGTTATAATGTTTATCAATTTATTATAGGAGCGTTATTATTTATGGCAATTAAAGATGGCGATTTTGTTCGCGTAAATTTTACTGGTAAAATTAAAGAAACTGACGATGTATTTGATACTACTTATGATGAAATAGCTCAAGAAGCTGAAATTTTTGATGAAAATAAAACTTATAAACCAATTCCTATTGTAGTTGGGGGAAATCATTTATTACCTGCTATTGAAAAAGAAATTGTTGGACTTGATGCTGGAGACCGTAAAACTGTAGAAGTTGACAGTGAAAACGGATTTGGTCCTCGTGATCCAAAAGCAATACAATTAATACCAATGAAAGAATTCAAAAAACAAGGTATGACCCCATATCCTGGTATGAGAATTTCCGCTGAAGGCGGAGAAGGAAAAATCTTAACAGTTAACGGCGGAAGAGTAAAAGTGGATTTCAACCACCCATTAGCAGGTAAAGACTTAGTTTATGATGTCGAAGTAACTGAAATCATTGATGAGCCTGAAGAAAAAATCAAAAGTATGATTGAGTTACATTATAGTAATCCTAATGTAGATTTAGACAAAACTGAAATTTCCATTGAAGACGGTATTGTTAACATCCAATTAGACGAAATGGCTAAATTCGATCAACAATCTTACATGGATGTTACCTTTGCAAGATTCAGAATAGCTAAAGACATTTGGGAAAACATTGAAGAAGTCACCAAAGTTAATTTCGTTGATGCTTTCGAAAAAAGAGAAGAAACTGATGAAGAAGAAGATGAAGAATAGATTTTCTTCCTCTTAATATTTAATTCTATGAGTTATTTTTAAAATAACTCACAAAACTTTTTTTAGATTACAACATCCTTTTTGGTAAAGTGAAACGGCTAAACCAATCAGGAATGTTACTAAAATAATACCATAAGACACCATAATGTTTGCACCATATTTTGCTATCTCGCCTGATGCGATTAGATATGGACATACCCAGGGTACAAATGGAGCCCAATTCTGGCCGTATACCATTATGTTAATTAATGATAAGGTAGCTCCGCCAACCATTGCAGGAACCATATTTGTTATTAATAATGAAATGAATACAAATGGGGAAAATGTTAAAAATAACAAAACGTTTGCTAATAGAAGTTGGCTAAAGCTAGTTATAATTAGTTTTAAAGTTAATCCCTCAAGGCCTGCAATAAAACCGAATATTAGTGTGGATAAGCTTGTAACTACAGTTAATATTACAATCCATACTAAAAACATTATGTATTTGGATATTAAGAATTTTTCCCTGGATATTGGAATAGTCAGCATTGTCTTTAATGTATGTTCGCTATATTCTCTGCCGAATAGGTAAGATATGATTATTGCAAAGATGAGAACTGCAAACATTGCGGACATATACATATTTACATTTGTGAATAATGCTTCAAAGCTGTGGCCTTCATCAAATGCAGTAACTGCAATAAACATTAATAATGGTGGAAGAATCGCTCCCATTAAACTTAACAAAAATATTTTTGATCTTTTTAGTTTTAAAAATTCCATTTGAATAAATGTTATCATGAAATCACCTGAAAATTAATTATTGGATACAAATCTTGTAAAAAAGTCTTCCAAATTTTCTTCACATAGATTTACTTTTTTCACATCAATTCCTGCACTAACAAATAATGCATTAATTTTATCTCGCATTTCTAAGTTGGAGTATAAATGAATTATCCCTTCTTTTGTAATGGTAAAGTCCTTATTTGCTTTAAGCCCTATTTTTTCAAGAAGTTCAACAGCCCTATAACCGTCAGATAATTCAAATTCAACAAATTTATTTAATCGATTGTGTAATTCTTCTTTTGGAATTTCCTCAATTAATATGCCGTTATCCATAATGCCTATAACATCTGCGATGTTTTCTATTTCACTTAGGATGTGGCTTGATATTAAAATTGTTATTCCATATTCGTGTGATAGCCGTTTAAGCAGTGTCCTAATTTCTTTAATTCCAAAAGGATCAAGGCCATTAATTGGTTCATCTAAAATTAATAATTCTGGATTGTGCATAATGGCTGCAGCTATTCCCAAGCGCTGTTTCATGCCCAATGAGAAATCTTTAAATTTTTTAGATTTTGAGTTTTCTAGATTTACCATTTCAAGAACTAGATTAATATTTTGGGGATAAAAATCTTTTCTCAGCTTTGATATAATTTTCAGATTTTCGTATGCGGTTAAATTTTCGTAAAATCCCGGAGTTTCAATAATTGATCCTATGTTTGAGTATATTTCTTTTGTATATTTTTTAGAGTTTTTTCCGAAAAGGTATATTTCTCCGCTGGTGGGATATGCAAGATTTAACAGCATGCACATTGTTGTGGTTTTTCCAGCTCCATTTTTTCCCAAAAGACCGTAAATTTTTCCTTTTTCGACATGCATATTGATTGAATCTACTACTGTATTATTGTAATATATTTTTGACAAATTATTTGTTTCGATAATGTATTCTACCATATTAAAATCTCCCATAATATCTTATTAAAAACTTAAAAAAATAATAGTAGAATGTTAAAACATTCTATTTGGTTAATTGATCTCGCAAATTGACACGCATTAGAATTTAAGATAGCCCAACTAATCAATCAGTCGGGCTAGAGACATCATTTCCTTAAATTTGTGTGGCATATAATAATCCAATAGATCTTGCGTTAAAAATGCTTAAGTAAGGTCCGACAATGAATATTGTAACTAATATGTTAATTATTCCTCCTAAAAGGAATATTGCACCTGCATCAGCACCTAACATGAATCCGGAAAATCCAAATGCTGCAAATATTCCATAAATGATTGTATTTACAACAGCTGAGATGACCATTGTTATTATAATTAAACCTAAATAGGTCATTATGCATTTAAGCCATCCAATATCATCAATAACTTCTTTAAGCTCCTTAATTCTAAATGCTTTTGCGAATACACCTTCATTATGTGCCATGTGACATATTCCCATTTGACTCATTAAGCATGAAGCTACTGCAAGTAAAAATGTTATTAAAGCTCCAATAACCATTATTGCAGATGCTAAAATGCCTGTAAGGGCGTTTGCGATAACTATAAAGAGTAAAAATACAATTATTGGAACAAGTAAATAGAGTACTTCAACTATTAATACTTTACCTCCATCCACAAACATGCCAGTAATATTATCAAATTCAGGTAGGGGATCTCTTCCGTTAATTACTCCGTGAACTGCCGTGTTAACAACTCTATAATTATATCCTGCAACCAAAAAAATTGGAATCAATAAAATGCTGAATAAAGCTATCACTCCTAATTTCACTAATGTTTTCCAGTCTTTAGCAGAATATTCCAGTGAATCTTTATAAATATCTAAAATCATTTTTCTTCAACTCCTAATCATCATCAAAGATGAATATTTCTTCTATGAAAAAATACTTTTCTCGATCTCCTTTGAACATCATTTTATTAAAAACTTGGGTTATATCTCGAGCTAAAAACAAAGAAGGATTATATCTGCCGTTTTCCAGTGAATTAATGGTTTGGCGGGTAACACCAACTTTGTCCCCAAGTTCTTTCTGGCTCATTTTGAGCTCTTGTCTTAAATATTTAATCATGGTTTTCATACTATCCCATTGAATAACGTTATCTTTTGCAAAAGTATTTAAGTACGAAAGTAATTATGTTAAAAAATAATTACTTATGTTAATGTTATATGACATGGTATATAAACTTTACTATTTTATAAAAAATTTATTAAATTACTTTAAAATCATATAAACAAATTAAAATTAGTTTTTTTTTTAAATAAAAATATTAATTAATATTATTTTATTATTTTATTTTTTATTTCAACTTTAATTATAAAAAATAGCAATATTAACAATTTATTTTTTTTAAAATTGAAAACAAATATTTATATATGGAGTAAGATATCTTTAACAAATGTAATCTAAGTATAACATATTTTAATGGATTCAAATACTTTTTCCACCACTAATGGCAACAATCCCCGGAATGTCTTTTACTTTTAATTTATACATTGCTTCCATTCCTTCATTTTCAAATGCAACACATTTTCTTTCAAGGACTTTACTTGTTAATAATGCAGCAACTGGTGG
>CACXWH010000008.1 GCA_902771225.1 uncultured Methanobrevibacter sp.
AAACCTGCAAAAAAGACGAATAATAGAAAAAGGAGACATCATAATTTTTGATAAAGGATATTACAGTTATAAAAACTACCAATTAGGAATTAGCAAATACAAAATTGTTCTTTTCATTTTTCCAAAAGATAATTTCAACAAAACAAAGCTCAACGACCAATTATCATATCCATTACAAGTATTTAAGAAAACAAAAAAATATTGGCACAAAAACAATTCTATAACAACCTTAAAATAGAATTATTTAAAAAATTAGAGAATTGGAAGAAATTTAAACCCATTCGAGGAAAAATAGAAGATTTCTTCAAATTACTCAAACAAGGACTCAATATGAGAGAAATACACAAATATACACCAAAATCTGTAACAAAAACAGTATATTTAAATGTATTTTTAGGAGCCTTAATCATATCGCAAGGATTCTACTCAAAAACAGACAGCCATACAACAATTATCTGAGAACTAAAAAATTCAGACCCCTAAACCCTTATATTCTTTTTGTTTTGAATTCTACGGTGACATTTTTTTTGTTACAGTATTGTTTTATTCTGTTATGCTTGTCTGAAACAGGATTTTTATTTTTTGGTAAAATTTTGTAAAGTTTGGTAGTGGGATTTGAAAAAATTACTAAAAGCTCTATTTAAATCACTATAAAATAGATTTAATCAATAAAAAAGATAAATATATCCAAAAACTGCATTTCATCCCATGCTTAAGAAAGTGTTGTATTCTTGCAGGCCATAGATAAATAGACTAATATGGGAAAATGGAAAAATATATTATTGAGGTTAAATATCATGAAAAAATACTCCTGTAGCCATTGTAGAATGTTAAACTGTAAACATCAGGACAGAGAATATCCTAAATTCTGCCCGACAAAAGAATTAACACGTGATGATATAATTGAAATTGAAAAATTATACAATGAAGACAACAACAAAGAAATATCACGGATATCGGCAGAAATAGAAGAGGAATTCTACTGCAAATACACTCGAGTAGAGGAAATTATTGAATTCGCCGCAAGACTGAAAATGAATAAAATAGGTATAGTGGCATGTGTGGGATTGATGGAAGAAAGCCGAACATTTGCTAAAATCCTGGCCAAACATAACTTTGAAATATATTCTGTTACATGTAAAGTCGGAGCAATGAAAAAAAACAGAAATAACTGGTTTGGATGAAGAAAAAACAACCATAACTAGAGATATAATGTGTAACCCGATACTGCAGGCAAAAACATTAAACAATGAAAAGACAGACCTTAATGTTATAATAGGATTGTGTGTTGGGCATGATAGTCTTTTCTATAAATATTCTAATGCTCTATGCACAACACTTGTAACAAAGGATAAAGTGCTAGCACACAATCCTGTAGGGGCATTATATCAAACAGATACATATTATAAGAAGTTACTGAACGATTAAAAAAATGTCTGAATATGGAAAAACAGCTGATGATGTCTTCACTAAAAAAATGATTAGAATTTTAATTTGACTGTGGGGCATCTGAGAATTATGTGTCTTGGTAGCTTTCTAGGAGCATTCTTTCCGATTCATTGATGGTCAGCTTATCGTCCTTTAAAATCAAAACTTCCCAGGACAGATGCTTGTACAGTCCCTGCAGTTATCACATTTGTCTTCTAATTAATCTATAATAACATGCTTAATCATGAACATATGAATACAAATGTATAAAATATTGGATAAATAAACAAAATAATGTTGTTAATAATCGTTAATACAACTTTATTAAATAATTCTGCGGGGGTAAATTATTTGAAGAAAAGATATTTATTTTTAATAATGCTTGTTTGTTTTTTTGTTATTTCTGCTGTAAGTGCAGAAAAAATAGAAAATGATACAAACAGTCAGGATTCATCTTTAAGTGAGTCTGTAATTGAAGATGTTTTATATGGTGGTGGAAGTGCTGATAATGGTACTTTCAGTGATTTGCAAAAAAAGATTGATGGTGCCGATGAAGGTTCAACAATCTTATTGGAAAATAATTATACATATGATTTCGGATTTTCAACTGATGGGGTATCTATTAATAAAACATTAACTATTAATGGTAACGGTTATGTTATTGATGCTTCAGGTCAATCCAGGATTTTTAATGTTAATTCCGCTTCAGTAACTTTAAACGATATTGTTTTTAAAAATGCTAATTCAACTAAGGGTGGTGCAGTCTTCTGGAACGGTGATAATGGAATAATAAACAACTGTAACTTCACCAACAGTATAGCAACACTAATGGGCGGTGCAATCTTCTGGTATGGAGCTAATGGAACGGTAAACAACTCCACATTCATAAATAACACTGCAGCAAAATACAGTGGGGGTGCAATACAATGGGATTCCAGTTCTGATAATGGAACGGTAGATAACTGTATCTTCATAAACAACACAGCAACACAAAGGGGTGGTGCAGTTTACTGGGAAAGAATAAACGGAACAATAATCAACTCCATATTCATAAACAGCACATCAATCAGTGGTGGTGCAGTCAACTGGAGCCCTAATGCTTTTAATGGTGTTTTAAATAATAGTAGTTTCATTAACAATACCGGTGATGACGGCGGTGCAATCTACTGGGAAGGACAAAACGGAAGAATGAACAGCTGTTATTTCACCAACAACACAGGAACCAATGGCGGTGCATTAAACTGGCAAAAAAGATATGGATTAATAAACAACTGTAATTTCACAGGCAACACGGCAACACAGAATGGTGGTGCAATCTTTTGGGAAGGAACAAATGGAACAGTAAACAGCTGTAATTTCACCAACAATGGAGCAAACAATGGTGGTGCTGTATACTGGTATGCATATAACGGAACACTAAACAGCTCTAACTTTGCCAACAACACGGCAACACAGAATGGTGGTGCAGTAAACTGGCAGGGCATTAACGGAACAGTAAGTATCTGTAACTTTGCCGAAAACACTGCACAATCCAATGGTGGTGCAATCAGTTTAGATACTGTTTCTTCTGTTTCAGGTGACGGATTAATCAGCAATATTGCCAATTATAATATAATTAATTCTGCTTTTGTAGATAACATTGCATTTGGTGCTGGAAGTGCTGTTTATAGGACATGTAACAGTTCAGTTTCAATAAATGATAATTGGTGGGCATCCAATAGTCCGGACTGGAATGATTTGACTGGGGATTCAATTGCTTCTCCATCAAGTTTTGCTGTTTTAAATGCTACTGCAAAACCACAGGAAATTACCACCAATACCAAATCAGATTTGGATTATATATTATATCTAAATGAAACTGATGAAGTGGCACTTATTCCTACAAGGGAAATTAAATTATCATCCGCAGGAGGACATTTGGATAATACTTCAGGTTATTTAATCGGCAGTGAGTTTTCAACTGAATTCACATCCGATACATCAGGGGTTTATGAAATTATTGCAAATGTTGATAATGAGGAAATAAAAATCAGAATTAATGTTAGTGAGGCTCCTAAAAAAGATTTAAACATCACGGCTATAGCTGAGCCTGTTGCTTCCGGTGAAAATATTACCATTATCGTTACCGGTTTTGAAAATGCTACCGGCAATGTTACTGCCAGAATAGATGGAGGCACTTGTTATGCTCCTATTGTAAATGGTACTGCGACTTTCACAGTTTCTGATGTAACATCAAACACTACTGCTTATATAATTTATGAGGGGGATAATAACTATAATCCTGCCAATACTATGGTAGATATTACTGTTATTCCAAAATCAGATGTAAATATTGTTGCAGATAATCTTACTAAATACTATGGTGGTCCTGAAAGATTTGTTGCTAATGTATACGATTGCGAATTGAATCCTATTGCAAATAAATCAGTAAACATTACCATTAACGGAGTTACATATACTAAAATCACTGATTCCAACGGTACTGCTTATTTAAATATTAGGCTGGGCAGCGGAACATATGATGTTACTGTTAAAGTTGACAATACTACTGTGAAATCCAGTGTAACTGTCTTATCAACTGTAATCGGCGGAGACATTACCAAATACTATAAAAATGCAACTCAATACGCTGTTCAGGTATATGATACTACAGGAAAAGCTGCTGGTGCCGGTGAAGTTGTTACATTTAACGTCAATGGTGTATTCTACAACCGTACAACTGATGCTAATGGTATTGCTGCATTAAACATTAACTTGCCTCCAGGTGATTATGTTATCACTGCCGATTACAAAGGATGCAAAGTATCAAACAATATTACCGTATTGCCGGTTTTAAAGGCTGAAGACCTTAAAATGAAATATATGGATGGAAGTCAATTCAAGGTTAATCTGGTTGACGGTCAGGGAAATCCTTATGCTGGCCAATACGTAAAGTTCAATGTCAATGGTAAACTTTATGACAAATTAACTGACGGTAATGGTCAGACAGCATTAAATATCAGGTTACCTTCCGGTGAATACATTATAACCTCAAGCTATAATGGAGCAAACATTGCAAACAGAATTATAATAACTGGTTGAGATTAATTTCTCAACTATTTTTTGTGTATGAATTATTAATTTCATGATTAAATATCTTTAATAGTTTAACCATTAATGATTATTTAAATTGATTTTTTTTAATTTTTTAATGTGCTTATGGGATAATATATTTAATTGTAAACTAAGAGGTATATTCACTGCAGGAAAGTTTAAGATTTTTTTAATTTTGGTAAATGCCGTTGACATGGAAAAACAGAATAAGGATGAAATAAATAAATCAAATGTTTCATCGGCTGATTTTTCAAAAAAGTTAATATGGTGGATAAAAAAGTTAATTAAGTAATATAAGTAAAAATTTGGCTTTTAACAATAAATCTTATAGTTTCTAGGATGAACAATATTGATAATGTATAAATAATATTACAAATGTGTATATTACCGGCTCTGAATTCAGTCAAAACAAGGCGAAAAATGGTGGTGCAGCCTACATTAAAGATGTATCAATGACTATTGACGGTTCTGAATTTATAGCTAATGAAGCGAAAAATGATGGTGGAGCAATCTGGTCCAATAAAAATTCCAGAATAATTAAAAATTCAAAATTCATTGAAAATAAAGCATTGAATGAAGCAGGTGCAATTTATAGAGGCACTCTTGAAAAATTACAGCTCACCAACAACACATTCATTGACAACACCCCTTACAACTTTGATACGCTTACAGGAAGTTTCACTGATTTGCAAAAATTACTTGATCTTGCTAATGACAAATTGTTTATAAATCAAATGATTTATAAATTTAACCCGAAAACCGACCGCAATCTTGCTCAGGGTATTTCAATCAACAAACCACTTGAACTATCCGGTTACCAATCCACTATTGACGGGTCTAATCTTGCCAGGTTATTTAAAGTTGATTGCTTTGATGTCACTATTAAAAATCTCAATTTAATCAACGGTAAACTTAATGGAAAAGGCGGTGCAATCTACTGGAATGGTGCAAACGGAAAACTGGAAAACTGTGTATTGGAAGGAAACCTTGGAAGATTCGGTGGTGCGGTATTTGTAGGAAAACCAAAACTTAAAATTGATTCCTGTAAATTTATCAGAAACTATGCAACATACCGTGGAGGAGCAGTCTATGTCGTAAATAAAAATACAAACATTATAAACAACCTGTTCCAGGATAATCAGGCTGATAACGGATACAATAAGGCAATATATTGGGGTGACAGGAAATACATAAGTTTATATAAGAATAACACATTCATCAACAACACAGGGTTTGACAAAGGAGGAGATGCTATGGATGATATTAATAACGAATATGTTGCGCCAACCCAGTATGACTCCTCATCAGATTATAGAAGCGTTTCCCAAATAACGGCGAATAATAATCAGGTATCTGCTAAAGACACTAAATTTACACTAAGCATGTTAAATCAGTTATTCAACAAGGATTTCAGAAACGGACACCTTCTGGTATACATAGATGGAAAACTGGTGTTCAATGCAACAACCACAGATAATCTTTTACAAATCATATTTGATTTGTTAAGCCTGTTATCAGGAAATCACGAAATTAAAGTAGTATTTACTGGCAGCGATGGAAATACAAACACATACACAGAGAATATGACAATTTAATCATATTCTCATTATTTTTTTTTATTTTTTTCGGATTGTAAATTCAACCACCATCAAATATGATAATTGTCCATTCACCATCAGCTATTGGCTATTCCGATAATGCTGATAATAGTATAGAACAAATTTTTAAATCTGATGAGGATAGTGGAAATTATACTGCAGATAATGCTGATAATAGTGTAGAACAAATTTCTAAATCTGATGGGGATAGTGGAAATTACACTATTGGTGAAAATAATACTACAATTAAAATAGATAATATATCAGTTTATAGCTTGAGTGATTTGGCTAGAAATCCACCCAAAGATGGTTATATTGAAACTTTAAAAAAAGTATCAGATAATGTAATTTTTGACCTACTACCTTTAGCTAGAAAAATATTAAAACTCATTAGTTAGTTATTTATTTTTTTTCAATGATTTTTTTTCTTTATTATTTGATGTTTTTGTGTTTGTGCCTGTTGAAATTCCAATTTGTTGTTACTGATTTTTTCCATTCATTTTTAGGAAAGTTTTTTTGTCAATTTTCACCCTTATCGACATTATGTTAATCCGTATTTGCTTGCACGTTCATCGAATGCTCTTGCTTCCTCTATTGTCATTCCTCCCAGTTGACCTCCGGGGAAATATTCTCCTTTTGAATTGTAACACCCTACAACCATTCCATTTTCATCAACTTCAACATCACCGCCAATCAAATGCTCAGTATGTGTACCGCCGCTTCTTGAATTGCTTTTTTCATCGTCCGGAACAATTTTTTCCACATTCACAATGTCGGATGCATTATTTGTAGAATTGATAGTCTGACTAGCTGGTGTCTGGCTGAATTGCATGGCCGTTATTATAGCTGCCGAAAGTACTATCAAAACACAGATTAAAATTATTATTATAATGTTTTTGTTATTCATATTATCATTTAATTCAAATAAATTTACCCGTAGTGTTCTCCAATCCACCCCTGGTTGTTTGGCCATCCGCAGTTGAAGCAGTAGCTTTCATCTTCCAGTATTTCATCGCAATCCGGGCATCGGCATTCATGGAATCCGATTATTTCATCACAGCAAAATTGACATTCCCACAATTCCCCATCCAAATCAAAAAGTGTTCCGCAGCTTTTGCAGGTGTAGAATCCTTCCCCCATATCCTCTTCGCCGCATTCCGGGCATTCAAATTCAACTTCATCCTCATCTATTTTTTCTCCGCATTCCGGGCATTCAAGCATTATTTTTTCACTCCTATCTAATTATCCTTGCAATATGGTAAAATTGTCCTGATTTGTAGTAATGAATCAGGTATTCCGCACAGGCATTTTCTGAAATAGTGATTTCATCGGATTTTGAAACCTCACTTGGACATCCGTACCTGGCCACATAACCTATCTTATCTCCGTCAAGATATACTGCAATGTCGTCTCTGGCAATCAATTCTCTTTTCAATTTGAATTTCAATCCTTTTTCGAATTTTTTCAGGCAGTCATGGTAGGTTCCGGTAATTGAAATCAGATCTTTTTTGTTGTATTTTTCCAGGGTCAAATCATTTTCCCCGTACTTTTCAATCTTTTTCGTTTGATAGTTATATTCTAATTTCAAATTTTCCCGTGAGTAATTCTTTTTAAAATACATTGTTGCCGGTGCTTCAATATGTGCCAATGAACAACTGTATTCATTTTCAATTCTTTTCACTTCACGTTTAATTATTTCACTTTCCCGGCACCTTGATGAATGATAACAGCTTGAAACGTCAATGCTCTCTCTGCCGGATACTATTTTGCTGTCTTTCAGTGAAAAGTCAAATTCTCTATATAACAGGTTTTCTTTTTGAAATATTAATTCTAATTTTACAAGGGGTTCTGAACCCAGGTATCCAGTTCCAAGATATTCGTATCCTTCTTTTTCCATTGTTTTTTTCAGTTGTGAAAGTTCAGTATTATCTGAAAAGTATTTTTCATCAATTCTTTCAACGCACATCTGATCGTATGATACATATTCCTGGCCTGGGTAGTATTCTGATA
This sequence comes from uncultured Methanobrevibacter sp., assembly GCA_902771225.1. Taxonomy (GTDB): domain Archaea; phylum Methanobacteriota; class Methanobacteria; order Methanobacteriales; family Methanobacteriaceae; genus Methanocatella. Next base: position 8,130 of record CACXWH010000008.1, read on the forward strand.
TTATGCTTGAATTAAGGTATTTCCTATTTTTATGGAACTCCAGTAAAAGTCCGGAGACTATTCCGCTTCCTGAATCACTTCCGCTAAGGTTTCTGTTACTATAATATGCTCTGTTGAAAATGCAATCCATTTCCATTTCAAAATCCTTAATAAAACTTATCAAAGAGTATATTTGAGAATCTAAAGCATTCCTGTTTTTAGTAAGTTCCCTGATGACATCTGAAGGAAGGTTATTTTTAAGATAATTGAATTCTTTGCTTTTTCTGGAAGTTTCTATGGCTTTAATTTTATCCCGAATCTCTTCGGCAAAATTCCTGTAGTTTGCGATATCTGATTCTTTTCCGGGTAAAGCTGAAAGTTCATCTATTGCTTTATTAACCAGATTCAATGCTTTAGGAAGGTCTTTTGATGAAAAATATAACTCGTTGGCCCATATTCTAAGCATTATTGCCTTGTTTTCAATGACCTGTTTGTCTTTATTCAGGGCTATTGCCCGGTCATAACACGCTTCCGATTCCTTAAATCTTTTCAGGCTCTGCAATATAAGGGCTTTCCTGTTCCAGTCATTATAATATTTGTCATAAAGAGATAATGCCTCGTTTATTAAATCCAGGGCTTCCCCGTCCCTTCGATTCATATATAATTCCCATGCCTTATCCGATATGGCTGAAGCCTTTTGTGATTTGTCATTATCAGGGTCATCTTTTTCAATATAATAGTCACCGGTCCAGTTTTGAGCATCCATCCATCCGTCGCTTGTATAGTCAACCGGATCGCCGATTTTCCATTCTCTACCCATCAATATACCTCCTGATTCAATACTTTCTATAATCCTTGCTGAGCTTTAAATTATCCAAATCAACGTCATATACTGCTGTATGGCCGTTACACATATCAAATCTTGCTGTGACGTATATTTCATCGGTGAATATAAAGTCAAACCTGTTTTTATCCAGCCTTGCACCGTATCCGCCGTCACATTCCCTGAACTTAAATCCTGTTTCATATTCGGTTTTGCTGATTGACTTTTGAAATGAACTGTTTTGAAGAAGTCTTGTGTGATCATGGCTGACTTCAAAATCCTCAAATATTCTTAAGGCATGATTTTCCTGGCAAAACAAACACCTATATGTGGTCTTGAAGTATTCATGCTCCTTTTCGAAAATGAAATGGATGTTTAAAAAGTCGATTTCTTCTATTTTTACAAGCATTGAGTCATTTGAATCCATTAAAATCATTGACCTTGAAACCAGTTCGCCGATTGCTGATTTGTCATAAACTATCGGCTGCAAAGTTTCTGCAATTTTTTCCCTTGTTTCTTCATCACCTGACTTTTCAAATGATTTTTGACAGTTGACGCAGCTCTTATAATTCTTCGGATAAATGTTCTGGCAGTTATCGCAGATGACTATCGGTATATTATGTCTTTCAATGATTTCCATTGCATCATTTTGCCTTTCATCGAATCTGTTATATATCGTTGTGCATAACTCAGCCACATACATATGGCTGAAGGGATTGTCGCTCAGCTGCTTTTTTTGATATGAATCCAGTTCCTGATAAATTTCAAAGGCTCCTCTTAAAAAATCAAATGCCAGATCATAGTTCATGGCCCTATAACCGCCATAGAACTGTCTGAAATAGAATCTGAAATCTTCCACTTTCTCATCTGCCCCGTCATCATCTTCTTTTAAATAGTCCATGTATCTGGTGTCTGGAACGCCGATGTCGTTTCCGTCTCCAGCCGGGTCTCCAACCTGCCATTCTCTCATGATATTCACCAAAAATTAATTACAACTTAACAATACTTTATATACAGTAACATATATAATTGGTGGTGAAAGTCTTTGACATTAAAAAAATATAAAATTTTATATCATATCTTGAATAAAATTATACTCATAGATATTTGATTTTTTTTGAATTGTATAATGTATATAGATTAATGGGGGTAAAAAATGAACAAGAAAATATTTATTTTATTATTTTTCATGTCTATATTAATATCAGTGTCTGCTGTTTCTGCAGTGGATTTGGATGACAATAATGGTACTGTTGCTTTATCCAATGATGCAGACTCACTTGCCATTGCAAATGATGTTAATGCAGTTGATGAGTTGAACGAAAATGATTCCGACGGTGATGTTAATTCCGTTGCTGCTGGTAAAAATAATGAAAATAATTTGTTATCTGTGAATAATTATGAAAATGAAAATATTTTAAAAGATGATGAGGCCGACTTTGAGGAACTTGAAAAGGAAATTACTCGTATTGATCCGAGAGGTGTAGTCTTAAAACATAAAAATTATAAAATTGATGAAGGAGAAACTATTGTTCTTAAACAATATTCGCATGTTATTAATGGCAATGGTGCAACAATAGATATGAACAGAAAAGGTTTTGGTCTTTTAAGTGCATTTGCTAGTCCTTTAATTGTTATTGGAAATTTAACTATTAAAAATATGAATTCAGAGTATGCTCGGGGCGTTATTATATTTGGTGCCCGGGGTGCTGTTGAAAATTGTACTTTCGTGAATAACCGTGCTTCCTCTGGGGTTGGTGCTATTCAGGTGTCCGGGCCAGACCACGTCAGAATAATTAATTGTACTTTTGTCAATAATTTTGGTAATGAAAGTGGTGCTATTTATTTCAGGGAAGGTTGTTATGATAGTAAAGTGGAAAATTGTGCTTTTGTAGGTAATTCTGCAGACAGTGGAAAAAGTGCTATTGGAGGGAAAGACACAGGTAGTATTCCCCTCAATGATAATTGGTGGGGTTCCAATAATCCTGATTGGGCTAAATTAATATATGGTGCTGAACCATCAAGTTATGCTGTTTTAAATGTAACTACTGATACACCATCCATTGCCATAGGTTCTAAAGCAAAATTAACTTATGCATTCTATAGAAATGGAACTGCTGACATGTTGCCTATTCCTGCAAGGCCAATTGAATTATCAGTAACCGGCGGAAAATTGGATGATACTTCAGGTAATCTGGTCAATGGTGAATTCACAACAGAATTCAGCGCAGATAATGTAGGAAATTATGAGATTACAGCAATAGTGGATAATCAGGAAGTAAAAATTAATATAACTGTAGGACATCCTACTGAAATCAATATTACTAATGAAACAATTGATTTAAAAGCTAATAGTGAAGTTGCAACTGGTGCTACTTTATATCCTGCTGATGCGGGTAATTTAACCTACACTTCAAGCAATTCTAGTGTTGCTGTTGTTGAAAACGGTATGATTAAAGGTCTTAGGCAAGGTGTGGCAAATATTACAGTTTCATTTGCAGGTAACGAAAATTACGCTGCCGCAGAAAATAAGACAATTACTGTAACCGTTCACTTAAATGATGCCTGCGTTGAAGCTAAGGATATGGAATTGAACGCTGGTGAAAATGCCACTGTAGAATATAAAACTACTCCTGAAGGTTTAAAAACCACATTTCTATCTGATGAATCTGGTGTTGTTCGTGTTGATGAAAATGGGGTGGTTAATGCTTTGAAAGGAGGTAATGCTACTATTGTGGTTAAAGTGGGTGGTGACGGTGTTTATGCTGAAAACTCAACTACTGTTACTGTTACTGTAAATAAAGTTCCTAGTGAAATCAATATTACTAATGAAACTGTTGATTTAAAAGCTAATGGTGAAGTTCCAACCGGTGCTACTTTAAGTCCTGCTGATGCGGGTAATTTAACCTATACTTCAAGCAATTCTAGTGTTGCTGTTGTTGAAAACGGCATAATTAAAGGTCTTAGGCAAGGTGTGGCAAATATTACAGTTTCATTTGCAGGAGATGATAAGTATATCGCCGCTGAGAATAAGACTATCGCTGTTAGTGTTAGTTTGGCTGATGCCGGCGTTACAGTTAACAATGACACTTTGAATTTAAAAATTGATGATACTTTTGTTATTAACGCTACTACTTCACCTGAAGGATTGAATGTAACTTATGTGAGTGATGATTCTGGTGTTTACAGTGTTGATGAGAATGGTGTTGTTACTGCATTAACGAATGGTACTGGTTTTATCATTGTTAGTGTTGGGGACGATGAAGTTTATGCTAAAAATACAACTGTCGTTACTGTTAGTGTCAGTTTAAATGATGCTTGTGTTAGTGGTGAGGATATGGCTTTGAATGTTGGTGAAACTGGTGCTGTTAAATATTCCACTGACCCTGAAGCTTTGAAGGTTGCATTTATTGCTGATGATTCTGGTGTTGTGTCTGTTGATGAGCATGGTATTGTTACTGCTTTAAAACAGGGCAAAGCTAATATTACGATTACTGTTGGTGATAATAGGAGATATGCTTTAAATTCCACTGTTGTTACTGTTAGTGTCAGTTTAAATGATGCTTGTGTTAGTGGTGAGGATATGGCTTTGAATGTTGGTGAAATTGGTGCTATAAAATATTCCACTGATCCTGAAGGTTTGAAGGTTTCATTTGTAGAGGATGATTCTGGTGTTGTGTCTGTTGATGAGCATGGTATTGTTACTGCTTTAAAACAGGGCAAAGCTAATATTGCAATTACTGTTGGTGATAATAGGAAATATGCTTTAAATTCAACCACTGTTTGTGTTGATGTGCACGGACTTCCTAGTAAAATTATTATTGAAAATGATACTTTGGATATGATAATTGGTGATGTAGTTGATCCTGGTGTCACTTTAATGCCTTCCGATGCAGGTAATTTAACTTTCATTTCCAGTGATTTAAAAGTTGCTTCTCTAGATAATAAAGGTATTGTTACTGCTGTAGGTGAAGGTAATGCCACTATTATTGTTAAATTCGATGGTAATGACAAATATCTCCCATCCAATGCCACTATAGTTGTAACAGTAAAAGAGGCATTGATTATTACGGCTCCTGATGTAGTCAAATATTACGCTGGCCCTGAAAGATTTGTTGTTAACGTAACTGATAGTAAAGGCACTCCATTGTCAAATAAATCCGTAACTATTGTCATTAATGAAATTACATACAATAGAACCACTGATAAAAACGGTATTGTAAGTATTGGATTAAACTTACACAGCGGAACATATAATGCAACAGTAACTGTTGATAATAGAACTGTTAACTCTGTTGTTACTGTTTTAACTACTGTTAACGGTACTGATGTTGTGAAAATGTATAAAAACGGCACTCAATATTATGCAACATTTGTTGACAGTGAAGGCAAATACTTGGCTGATGGTACTGTTGTAAAATTCAACATCAACGGTGTAATGTATGAGCGTAAAATCTCCGGTGGTAAAGGTCAGGCTAAATTAAACATTAACTTGCCTGCAGGTAAATATGTAATCACTGCAACTAATCCAAAAACTAAAGAAATGGAATCTAATAAGATTACTGTTTTATCAAATATTGTGGAGAACTATGATTTGATTAAGTATTATAAGAATGCTTCACAGTATTCTCTTCGTTTGCTTGATGATAAAGGTAATCCTGTAGGTGCAGGTGTTTCTGTTAAATTTAATATTAATGGTGTATTCTATACTAGAACTTCTGATGCAAATGGTTATGTTAAAATGAATATTAACTTGCCTCCGGGAACATATATTATTACTGCTGAGTATAAAGGATTAAAAGCATCTAATACTATTAAAGTATTATCTGTTTTGGAAACTAAGGATTTGGTCATGAAATATAGGGACGGATCTAAATTCGAAGCTAAGATTTTGGATGGTCAGGGCAGACCTTATGCGGGTCAAACTGTAAAATTCAATATTAATGGTGTATTTTATACTAAAACTACAGGTAATGATGGTATTGCTCGCTTAAACATTAATTTACTTCCGGGTCAATACATTATAACTTCCACTTATAATGGTTTGAATGCGGCAAACAAAGTTACCATTTCTGGTTGAGATTTAATCATCTCAACTATTTTTTCTATTTTTTTGCACATAAATTCATACATGAATGCTTGCTTTTAGGATTGATTATTTTTATATTAATTGCCATATCCATAATTTTAAATTAGTCTAATTTTGTTATTATTAGTTTACTTATATGATTATTACATTTATTGCTAATTGGTGTAGATAAAATTAAATCAAATATTTTATTAATCGGTTTAAACACAACTTATATTATACATAATAATATTGTGTGGGGGGACAAATTTGTTAAAAAAAAGATATTTATTTTTAATAATTCTTGTTTGTTTATTTGCTGTTTCGGCCGTAAGTGCAGAAGAAATGAGTAATGAAACAAACATGTTAGCAAATAATCATGATTCAAGTTTAACCACAGAATCTGTGGATGAAAATATATTGACTGATTCTTATGAAACATTTCAGGAATTGCAAGATGAAAAAGAGAATGTTGAAAAATCCGGTTTTATAAATTTAACTGCTCCGGAGTTAACTAAATACTATGGGGGACCTGAAAGGTTTGTTGTTACATTAACGGATGATGATAATCCATTGCCTAATCAACAGATTCACATTGTAATTAAAGGTGCTACATACACAAGAACAACTGATGATAATGGTGAAGCATCCCTTGCTATAAATTTAAACAGTGATGTGTATGATGTTGCAGTTAATTATGAAGATATTTCTGTAAATTCAAAAATAACTGTTTTATCCACAATTAATGCTGGTGGTGTTGAAATTTCTGGTAATAGTGGGGTGTATTATGCAACATTTCTAGATTCTTCAGGTAATTATTTGGCCAAACATACGGAGGTAACTTTTTATTTCAATGATATTTACACTGTTGAAGAAATTATAGACAATAAAGGCACTGCTATATTGGATATAGGTGGAGAAAGTGGAGAGTATATTATAACTGCATTCAATCCTGTAACTGGAGAAATGTCTACTAAGGAATTTGCTGTTGTTTCTTATATCAATGATAATAATGATTATGATAGTAATGATTATTTGATATATGTGCCTAATGTTACTAAGTATTATAAGGAATCTAAAATGTTATATGTTACTTTAAAGGATAAATATGGCCAGCCAATGGCTAATGGGGATGTAAAAATTACATTAAATGGTCAAACATACATAAAAACTACGGATAACGAGGGTATTGCTTCAAAGGCTATTGACTTGAATAGTGGTAAATATGATGTGGTGACAGAATACCGCGATTCAAAAGTCTATTCAACAGTCACTGTTGTAGATACGGTTGTTGCTAATGATTTTACTAAAATATATAGGAATGGAACTCAATATTATGCCACTTTTCTTGATTCTAATGGAAATGCAATAGCTGAAAACACACCTATCGAAATTAACATTAACGGAGTATTTTATACTAGATACACTAATGATAAGGGTGTTGCTCGCATGAATATTAATTTAAACCCCGGAACTTATATTTTAACCGCTACCAACCCAGTCACCGGTGAACAGCACACAACCAAAATCACTGTTTTATCATCAATTGTTGAAAATAATAATATTGTGATGAATTATAAAGATGGATCAAGATATCAGGTTAAAATTATTGGTGATGATGGAAAACCTGCTGGAGCTGGTGTAAAAGTTAGATTCAATATCAATGGAGTCTTTTATGATAGGACAACTGATGCAAATGGTTATGCAGGGTTAAATATTAATCTAATTCCTGGAACTTACACCATTACTGCAGAGTATAATGGCCTGAGAGCATCAAACACTATTAAAGTATTGTCTGTTTTGGAAACTAAGGATTTGAATATGAAATTCCGTGATGGATCTAAGTTTGAGGCTAAAGTATTGGATGGCCAAGGTAATCCTTATGCTGGTCAAACTGTAACTTTCAATATTAATGGAGTGTTCTATACAAAAACAACAGATGCTGATGGTATTGCTCGCTTAAACATTAATTTACCTGCCGGCACATACATTATTACATCAATGTATAATGGTTTGAATGCTGCAAATAATGTTAAAATTGCTTCTGATTCTAATGATGAAATATTTTATATTGATTTGCCATTCCAAGATGATATTGATATGATATTTCAAAAGGGCAAATATAAAGTTAATGTATGTCAATGGAGGATACCTATACGTTGCGCATTGAATATCATACTTTATGATTTAAATGATAACATAATAAGTAAATTTGATTATTACTCTTATTATTTCTACGAAGGGGCATGGCATGAGATTACAGTTAATGATATGGGTGGTAACTACCACAAGTGGAGTTTTCCTCCTGATGCACATATTACCAAAGTTGCGGTTAAATTAAAAGACGCATCATGGTATTAATTTACAAGGCTTTTAATATCTTGAACAAAGTTAATTAGTTGGGATTATTTCTCAACTATTTTTTCTTCTTTTTTAGTACATGAATAATTGATTTCATGATTTAATATCTTAAGGGTTACAGTAGAAACTACCATTTTAAATTGATTTATTTTTGATATTATTGATTCATTTATGGAACTATTATTTAAATTCCAAACTAATGTATACGGATTATCATAATTTGATTAAAAAAGTATATCCTGATAAATTTATTCGTCATGTCATGGTTTTAGGTTTATTATAAATGGTGTGGGTTTTATTTAATTTTGACCATTAAATAGACTTTTAAAAAATGGTAAAGTGAAGGGTTTAGGCTTCACTTTATGTTATGGTTATATTTTGGCTATATAAAGGATTATTTGATTTGGCTGAATCAACTACCTTGATTTCTGCTTTTACAGGCTTGTTTTTATCAAAATACATGTGTGATATTTTGTAGGTATGTCCGCTTTCGGGATTCAAATCATTCCATCCTATGCCTGAAGTGATGATTTTTCCGTCCTTGTCATAGTAGTTAATGTTAACGGCCAAATAATCAAATTTGGAATCAACCTTAATGTCTCCTGTAACATATCCTGTATAATAGTCATATCCATTGTATGAGATGTTTTGAGTAAGATTTCCTACAGTAACAGAGTTTTGGGCATTGATTTGATATGCTACACCGCCTAAAATTAAAATGAGAAATACTCCCGCGATAGTTATTACAGGTATTGTCCATAGCTTTTTATTTATTACTTCAAGTCCTTTGAAATATAATGTTATGATTGCTGTAATGATAAATAATATTGCTGAAATTTCACCAAAACGTCCGATAAACATAAAAATGATTGCTCCAACACCAATAAATTCAACTGCAGCAATTAACGGTTCGTTCAGTTTTTCCATTAGGAATATTCCAATGAGTCCTCCAACAATACCCACTCCCATAGCCATTAGGATGGAATTCCAACCCATTAGCATCGGTGTTCCCAATCCTTCAAAGACAGCCATGATGATTGCTATTACGGACAATATTAAGGGTAATCTTTTTATAAATTTATTTTTATCATCTGTTTCAATGTTTTTATTGTCAGTTATTGTATTGTCTTTGTTTTCTGTTTTTTCTTTTGTCGGATCATCATCAAGCGAAAATCCACATTCTTCACAGAATTTTGAATCATCATCAAGTTTCGCTCCGCATTTTCTGCAATATTGCACCATAAATTCTCCCTCCTTATTATAATATTATTATATTCTTGGGGTAATAAAGTTATCATTTGCCTAAACATTAATATTGTCTTTTCTGGTACTAAATGGGATGAAAATATTTTCTAAAAATAACTATCATTAATTTTATTATTAAGTTGTTATAAAAAGTATATTAACTGATTATATAATGGGATTTTCACTAAATTTTAAATTAAAATTTGGACAATGGAGTCAATATGGATAATAAAAACATTATAATTTTAATATTATCAGTAGTTCTGATAGCTGTGGCAAGTTTAACAGTGTATATGTTCTTTTTTAATGAACATTATGAAACTGTGGAAATAAGTCCGACAGCATCACTGGAGATGCCTGTGGGAAATGGAATTAAAAGTGAATACGTAAACAATTCTAATATATATGCTGTATATAATGGACACAGTGAAATTAAAGAAAAAATACTCAGTTACAATAGTAATAAAGGAGGCTTATCTGATGCCATGGCTTTTGCAATGTTGAGAACACTATATTGTGGGGATGTTCAGGATAAAATCGTTGAACAGGACATTAACGGCACACATTATTACTCTATTGCAACAGGAAACAATAACACTCATGACAATATAATTATAACAAGCACTAATAAAGAAAAAACTCAGAAAATGTATGAATCCATTAAATACAATCAGAGCAACAGTGCAAATAATACTAATAATACTGTTGAGCGTATTAACAACGATACTGCCCAAACAAACAATAATCAGCAATCAAATAATAAGCAACCAAACGATAATTACATGAGAGATGGAAATGGAAACATTATGTATGCTCATAATGATGTGGGCGGTGATGTACCTATGACTAAAGATGGACATTATTCATATAAGGATACGGATGAACCGAACAGTCCAAGCGGATGGTGGGTTGATAAAAGATAATTAAATGGTGTTGATGAAAATCATTTCTGGGACATTGAATCAAATCAATAATTAAAAATGGCTTTCAGATGAAATAATAGTACAAACCTGACATTTCATGTCTTTAGGAGGCCAAATCAGTTGGGAGATTTCAGACCATTAGTGGATTAGTTAAGTGATTATTTGCCAATAAATTCGTGATAAAAAACACTAAAATCACGAAAAAATATAATCACTTAAGATCAAACATATGGTCATTCCTATTTAATTTGACGGAAGTATTGCCAATAACTTCAACATCTTTAACAAGAATACAGTTTTTAAATCCGCTGCCTAATGAATGGCTTTCAACAACAGTACATTTAATTATATTGTATTTTACATCATTTAAATCAGTTCCATTATCGATAACGGGAATCTTTTCTGATTCTGTTTTATTCATCACGATAAATTCATGCCCTGTATCGTATATAAGATAATTGTTAATAGTTTCTAACCAGTCTCTTGTTTCGTTGTTGTTAAAATCACCAGGCTTTTTTTTAATAATATCAAGTTGCTTTTCTACCGGCAGGGGAGCATATCCATAAATCTTAAATTCGGTTTTTTCATTAGAATTTATTGGAGTGTTACTTCCATCGAATAAACCATCTAAAAGACCTGCACTAACTGCTGAAATGCTTAATATAAAAACAATTGATGCAACCAGAATAATGTATTTTTTCATTTTTTTCCACACCTGATGATTGAAGCAATATCCGTTTAATAACAGATTATAATTTTATTTTCCTTGTTTTTAAGTTTCATATTCCATCTATAAATATATGTCTATTTATTTTCGCATTTTTTAAGGAAAACCTAAATTAGTTATATTTTTTAATTTTTATTTTGAGGTTTTTTAAATCAAAAATATTGAGGATATCTGAGAAAATATTCATTTAAATAATTGGAAATTAATATAATAAAGTGTTTTCGGCAGTTTGAAAAAAGTCTTCACTGGGGTTTGATTCGCATTAATTATATAATTTTATAAACAAACATAAATTATTAATATCATATTAACCTGGTGGTATAATGAAAATTATTTCATGGAACATAAATGGAATCAAATCAATAATTAAACAAGGATTTTTAGATGAGATAATAGCTCAAAAACCGGATATTTTATGTCTTCAGGAAGTCAAATCAGATGAAATTCCTGAAATTGACGGCTATATTGCATATAACAATCCTGCTTTGGAAAATAGTAATTTTTATGGAACGGCAATCTATACGAAAATCGAACCTATTTCTCTTAGAAAAGGCTTTGGAGATAAGGAGTTTGACAGTGAAGGAAGAGTAATGAGGATGGAATTTGAAAATTTCAATCTCTTTAACGTTTATGCACCTTCAGGTGCTAAATCTGAAGAACGACTAAACCGCAAATACAGATTCTATGATGAATTTACAAAGTATGTTTATAAATCAAACAAGCCTTCGGTAATCTGTGGTGATTTCAACAGGATTTCTGCTGAAATTGATGCTAAAAATCCTAAAAATATTAAAAACAAATCCGGTTTCATGCCGGAAGAACAGGAATGGTTTAAGGAAATTTTAACAAGATATGTTGATGCATTTAGAAAGTTTCATAAAGATGGTGACAATTTCACATGGTGGCCTAACAGGAAAGGATTTAGGCAGGAAAATAAGGGCTATAGATTTGACTATTTTTTAGTTTCGAAAAGTTTTTCAAAAACACTTACTGACTCGTATATTCTAAAAGACCAATTAGGTTCAGATCATGCACCTATTGTGTTAGAATTAAATTCCTGTCCAGTATGTGGCATAGTTAACAATGTTGATAATGAATACTGTTACCACTGTGGAATTAAATTAATAGAAAGTGAAGAGGAAGATGAGGTTCGCTTGGATAAATTGGAAATTCCAAAGGATAAAATAATTCTTCTGGATTTAAACTATACATTAATAGCAAATTCAAAGGAAATAAAATACATGGCTTTGGATGAAAAAATCAAAAATCAGAAATATGAAAGCGAATTAATTGATTTGATAAAGGACAATTATGTTATATTAATAACAGCCAGCCCATACAAAAGAAGCCATAAAATACTAAGAGACATTAAGGAAAAAACAGGCTTTGTTGTAGATGAATCCTTTTGGAACTTTGGCCGTCAGCCGCCCGTATTAAAAAAATACTGGGTGGAAACGGAAGTCATACCTAGACACGGCGCTGATATGGATAAATATCTGGCTATTGAGTCAAACCCGGCAACCAGACGAATGTATAAAAAACTTGGAATAGAGGCAAGACCTAAAAGCGACTTTATTTAATGATTTGGATGAATTGTAAATAATTAAGGTAATGGTGATTTTATGACTTGGGAATGGAAAATAGGTGATCCTGTTGATGATGCCAACGGCGGCACTATGGATGCTCAAAATTGGCATGGTGATTATTATTTTGAGGAAGACAATCGTGATGAGGCTAGAATTAATAATTCCAAAAGCAATCAATATTCAAAAAAAGCATGGGATTATTATATGGATTTTAAGGATGAAAAGGCACTTCATTATATTAACATGGCTTTGGATTTGGATGAGAGAAATTCAAATAACTGGAACATAAAAGGTCTTATTTTGGCGAGTCTTAAAAGATATGAAGAATCACAGGAATGTTTTGATAAATCACTGCAGTTATATCCGGATAATATAGTTTATGACAATAAGGCAAGGATGCTTCTTAAATGGTCAGCCAACTTACTTCAAGAGTCAAAAAATGTATCAAACGGTTTGAATAAACTTCAAAAAGCAGAGGAAAAAATCATAAAAGCAATAAATACTCTTCCTGGTGAAAACACAGAAGAGATTCTCGACAGGTATCTTAATCAAAGAGATACTGTCAGTTATTATATTGACTATGAAAAGGAATATCAGAATAATCTTGAAATTTTAAAAGCATGTGATAAATATGATTTATTCACAATCACCGGAACAAAATTTTATGAATACAGTAAAAAACTTTATCCCGGTGCGCCTTTGAAGCTTTTAAAGGAGCCTGATAATGAATTTGATAGTGATGCAATTGCCGTATATTTCGGTGATGAAAAAGTCGGTTATGTGGCAAACAGTGACTATACAAAACATGAGCTGACAGCATCAGCATCCGAACTGCAGGATAAAGTTCCGGATAGTATTAAAGCCGAATATTTATTTTTTTTAAGCAGATATTCACCTGTACAATTCAATATCGGAAAAATAATCAGATAAGTTTAAAGTAAATATCGCTCACTTTCTTAAAAGCATTGAAATCAACGGCAAAGAGTAGCTTACAAACACCACTAATCTAAGAACTTAAAAGCACAAGAGATATTAAAGATTGCAAATCAATGTAATATTAAGGATGTTATAAAAAATTTAGGAGGATGGTTAAATGGATAAAGCAGAAATTGAAAAAACACGAAATTTTATTAAGAATAATCTGGCACAGGAATCCCGCATAACTGACAGATTTTTTAAAGAGGCAAAAAGAAATCATCTGGGAGATGATTTTGAAAATTATGTTTTAAGAGATGAATTCAGCAAGGATGCAGACAGAATCGTTTATACAAAATCTTTCAGAAGACTTGAACATAAGGAACAGGTATACTCAAATAAACTGGGAGACCACTACAGAACCAGGTTAACTCACAGTCTTGAAGTTGCACAGATTTCCAAAAGCATCTGCAGAAATCTGGGCTTGAATGAAAATCTCTCAATGTCAATTGCATTGGGCCACGACATTGGACACGCTCCATTTGGCCATTCCGGAGAAAGGGTTCTGGATGATATCATGAGGGGAAATGATGATCTTGGAGGCAAGCTCAATTTTCTCATTGATTACGGCGGATTCAAACATAATTTCAATGGTTTGAAAATTGTTGAAATCGTTGAAAAGAGAAACGAAAGGCCGGGGCTTAATTTAACATGGCAAACCCTGGACGGAATATTGAAACATACCGATGTGATTAAAAAAGATAAAAGATGGGATTTGACCCGATTCGTCAGAGATGCATCAAAGTATGAAAGCATAATGTATTATGATTATTTTGATGATGAAAGCCGTCCTGAATATCCATTTTCCTTAACTATGGAAGGTCAGGTTGCTGCTATTTCTGATGAAATTGCTCAAAGAGAACATGATTTGGATGACAGTCTACTGGACGGGGATTTATATCGCATTGAAGATCTGGCAGGTCAGATTAACAGTATTATTGAAGACATTAAAAAAGACTCTTCCATTAAAGAGTGCAGCGGCTATGACCTTTTCAGGGCTTTGGAGTTAGAACTGGCTCAATTGGGAAGAATTGATAATCATGTGAAGTGGCATGCAATGACAAGCACAATCATTTCATACTTCATTATAGATGTCTCTCAAAACTCTATGAGAAATGTCAGTGATATTTTTAATTTTGATGAGGTGATATCAGTCGATGAGAATAACCGCAAACACATTATAAAAAATCTGGTTTACTTTTCACAGGCTGCAGAGAAATTTTTCACCGAAATCGATGAGTTTGTTGAAAACAGAATTATCAATTCATTCAATGTTAACCGATACGACGGCAAGGGAAAGTATATATTAAGAAAGCTTTTCAAGGCATACTACGAAAATCCAAGACAGATGCCGAGAAAAGAACTGGTGAATCTTGTAAAAAACATTAAAAAGACTGTGGATTCATTTCCACATCTAAAAGATGATAATAAGCATTTTGACGTTGATTTGGAAGAGCTTTATGAAATAGATGAAAGCAATGTTGATATAAGGAATCTGAAAAACATTCTCGATTGTGTGAAGTTAAACGTGTCTGTTAATGAATTTTCAGGCATTTTAAATTTTGCAGGCCATATTTTAAATGAAACGGATATTAAATACAGTGATTTTAAAACAAAGGATGAAGGAATGTTAAATGTCATGTTAAACTACTGCAATCAGCATTCTCTTGATAAACTTGAAGGAAATGATTTTTTAATGACTTTAAAACTTTTAAATGAGCTTCACTATGTTTATATGGCTGCAATTTGCGAATACATATCTCAGATGACTGATGATTTTGCGATGAAAGAATATCGTGATTTGTATTTTGACCATTAGGAATTTGGTTAATAAAATGGCTGTCAATCATATCTAATTCAAAACCTTCAACTACAAAGGAAACACAATAGATGAAGCTTTAGCCATTAGTTGACTTTACTGATGAACGATAACTTAGGTTTGAGTTGGGAAAGTACAAACAAATAAGCATTAAGATTCATGAATCCCATTCCCAAAAAAGTGAAAGTTCAAAAATATGGCATATATTCTGCTAAAAGCTATTTGTTTGTTGTGGATGAATTCGATGATATTAAGGAATGGTTGGAAAGGAGTGCAGTCTGAAAAGACCTGCAAGATGATTTACGCCGCGATAGTGAAGTCTGATGTGAAAACTGAGATATGGATGATGTCTTGTATGTATTGTATCCTGCACTAGAAAGACTCATAAGCCGGAATTTCTTTTATGCAGCTTTAAAAAATCTGATTGATCTTGGGGTAATGGAATGTGTAAATCCTGATTAAGAGATGGCAGAATGTATAGAATAGCCGAAAAGGGTGAAAGGTACCTGGACTTCTATAAATTATGATTTCAATTGGACAACATGTATTATTCCAGTTTGAAAATTAAAACCAAAAACGTAAAGGGCACTGTTAATGTGAAAACCATTCCATTAAATTAAAAATAAAATGATTGCTATGGATTATATTGTTCATTTATCATTGGAAACATAAGCTATTCTCCAAGCAACTATCATAAGTGAAAGTAACATCCCGATACAATATAATTAAATTTGAAATGACATATGGGTTCAAAGTTATAGTGTAGAATACCGCAAAAATATAGTATGAAAAAGCACAAATTTGTAGTGTAGAATACCGCAAAAATATAGTTTAGAGTCTGTCCAATAAATAATTTTTTTATTCACAACTTATGCCCATAACTTTATATTATCATTAAACTAAACCTTATATTAAATATCAAACGATATTAAAATTGATATGGGATTGATTGTTATGGGATACTGTTCATGCGGCAATTGGGTTGATGAAGGAGATATCTGCAGTCACTGTGGAGGCGGCGGAGGTTATGATGATACAGATGAAGATGAAGACGAAATAGAATTCAACGATTATGAAATCTATTGCAGGCAAGCCAGGATCTGCTCTATAAAGGAAGACCATTCAATTGCAATAAAATTCTATAATGAAGCATTAAGATGCACATGGGTAATTCCTCAAAAATGCTTTGTGTTATCTGCTATTGCAGGTGAATATGAAGCGATTGAAGACTATGATTCGGCAGAAAAGTACTGGAAAAAATGCATTTCACTTGAATACTCCCGCGGGCGTTATGCTGATTCAATAAATATTGCAGGCAGAGGCGATTTTTTATACCGCAGAGGCCGCTTTAAAGAAGCCATTGACACATATGAAAAAGTATTTGAATCCCTGAAAGCAGTAAACGGTAATCAATTTGGCGGGGATAAGTTAAAAATTTGTGCAAGAACAGCCCATTTCATCATTGATTCATATGATATGCTTGAAAAAGATAATCAGAAAGAAAAATATCATAATGAATTAAAACATGGGATTGAGAAGTTTATTTCAACGCAAAGACATTTTAAGGGTAATGTAATCGCAGATTTTCTATCCGAAAAAGCCTGGAAGCTATATGAAGATGATGGCATAGCTGATGAAGCACTGATTATTATGGATTCTGCTATTGAAATGCGTTTTAATCCTCCTGCAGAATACTACAACATAAAAGCAATAATTCTGGATGAAAATCATCAATATGAAGAAGCATTAATATATTATGATGCGGCATTATCCAAAAAGCCCTCTAATGAAACATTTTTAAAAAACAAAGCAGGATGTATTAAAGCAAAATTATATATGGGTGTGCTTTTTCATAG
This sequence comes from uncultured Methanobrevibacter sp., assembly GCA_902771225.1. Lineage (GTDB taxonomy): Archaea > Methanobacteriota > Methanobacteria > Methanobacteriales > Methanobacteriaceae > Methanocatella. Next base: position 25,492 of record CACXWH010000008.1, read on the forward strand.
AACAAAACCTCAGGATCTGGACTTAATCGATGAAGCAATAAAAATACTTCCTGAAAATTGTGATAGAGGATCATATTTTCAACTTAAAGGAGACATTTTAGACCAGCTGGGCGAGCCCGTAGAAGCAAGTATCACTCGTGCTCTTGGAGCTGAACGCTATGATGAAGTGAAAATGGCAGAAAAACAGCTGAAAAAATTAAAACCCACTGAAACATACATCAACATTACAGGAATTGACTACTACCAAGGTTTTGCACCCTTTAAGGAAGGAACAGTTGCTGATTTAATTACCGAGCCCGACAATCCCCATGACCCCAACGCAATACGCGTTGAAATCAACGGCGAAACAGTAGGTTATGTTGCAAACAGCGAATATACGCTAATCTGGGAGGTCAAAAGCGCAACAGATATTAAAGATACCAATTCCAGACATGCGGAAGTACAATTCATCCTGTTAAATAATTGGGTTATTGCAAAACTGATTTAAGAGAGGTGTCAAGTATGAAATGTCCATTTTGCCGAGAAAACCTGATTGAAGGGGATTTGAGATGTCCCAACTGCCGGGGTCTTGCTATTGATTTTGATTATTTTGAAAATATGGATAAGATGAGAGAAAAGTATTCCAAATCAAGTCTTTCAGACCTCTCCAGAGAAAAACTGACTTTTGATGAGATTGTAACCATTTATACCTACATTGAAAGGGCAGACCACCACGGCGGTGACGGTGAAGTTTCAGATGAATGCAGAGAGGATGGAACCTACTCCAACCTATCCAAAAGATTAAAGGAAATAAAAAACGGATAATATTCACAAATTCAATTCAATATCGCAAGAATATTATGTGAGTATGGGATTAATGAGATGATGAATATGAAAAATTCTGATGAAAAGATGGATGAATTAAAGAATTTGAAAATCCCTGAAGAAAAGATAGAAGAATTAATGAAAGAATGTGCAGCGGATAATTCAAGACTGGAAGACTTAATAAAAGAGATGGATGAAGGTCTTGTAGATTCTAAAAAAAGAGAAGAATTTCTTGAGTTATTTAAGAAATCAAATTTACATATGCCGGTTATTTTAGGTGAAGAATGCTTTGATGATATTGAAAATTTTGAACCGGGCAAAATTCGAACTACTGGTGAAAATTCTGGATTTAATATAAATTACATAAAATTGGATGGGGATGAGAAAGCAGTTCCTCTTTTCACAAGCAGTGAGCTGATGGAAAGCACAGGTCTTAAAAGTTCAACTATTGTTCTTTTCATGAGTGATTTAGCAGATATGTTAAAACAAACTAATAGGTATTCGTGGGTTTTAATTAATCCATTCACTGATTTGGATATCCATATGCCAATAGAATCATTTTTAGGTTTATTTAATGAAATGACTCTTGAGCAAAAGGAAGCTATGGATAAAATTCTATTTCTCTTAAAAACCCAATCTATTATAATTGACCAAAATATTAAAGTTGTTTTTAGATGTGAGGAAGATGTCATGAAAGAACAGGCTGTTAATAGGGTATTTGTTCCTGATATTCCGTTTAAGGCTAGCTCTTTTCCAGATTTTCAAAAAGAATTAAAATATACAAATATAATTTTAATTCCAAAAAATAAAAGAATATTATATTTGGGGGGAATTGTGGATAAGGATGTATTTGATACAGTTATTGCACCTGAAACTGAATTTGAATTTGTTGAAGAACTAGATGAGTTTACCAGGGTTTGGGGTGTTGGAAAGCAACCATTTTATGATGATTAGAATGGAAAAATAAGTAAGTTAAAGAAGATTACAAGTAAATAATTATTCTTGTAATTGTTCGTTTTCTTCTTCGAATTCAATTATAGTTACTTCATTATCAGTACTATTCAATCTATTATTTTTATTTTCTTCATCATCATTTCTAATTATATTCACTTCATCCAATACATCATAACTATTCTTTTCATCCACTAAACTCCAATATTCATCTTCCATTTCATCTAAAGATTTTGTTTTTGAAAGAGTGTCTGTGGGATTATTTAAACTATCATTATCATCTTCTTCATCAATTTCTATTATCCATGTCTCGCCAGGATTTCTAATACCATAAATATTAAAAATTTTTTTCCGTGTATAATCTGAAATATATTCATCAAAAAGAAGTTTAAAATCATAATCGTTATTTTCAGGATATTTATAAAAATTTAAAATATTTTCAATACTTTCTCCGGATTGCTTTGAGATATCTTCCATATATGCTTTTAAATCTTCATCTGATTCGCTTAATTTAGGACATTTTGTCTGATATACTGCATTTAAAATATTATATAAACTTTTTATTCGTTGATTTTTCAGATATTTTTGTTTTTGAGAATTTGCATAGGTATCATCTGATTTAACTTCAAGAATTTTATCTAAATATTTCAATGCTTTAAAATAATAGCCTTTACTTCTTAAAGACTTTGCCCATGAATGATAAAACTGGATTGCTTTATTTTTATTTGTTGCCAACAGGCATTCAAATTTTTTTTCCGTCCAATCATCTCTTAATGGGGCATGTTCTATACATTTGTCCAAATAAGGAATGGCTGATGAGTATTTTTTAAGTTCCATATAACAATTTACTATATCCCAAACTTCATCATCATCCAGTGTGTTAGCTCTTTCAAAATAGGTTATCGCTTCACGATACCTTCCCAAATCTTTTAATGTATGTCCCAGATGTATTAATGCTTCATTAAAATTAGGGTTAATATCAATAGCTTTTTTATAATACTTAACAGCTTTTTCTTTTTCACTTCCTCTGTTTTCAAATTTAAATCCCAAATCATAATAATATTTGCTGGCTTTTTCACTATTGCCTAATTTAAGATTATATTCAGCCACACCGCAGAAACTATCTTCATCATTAACATTTCCAGTATTTAAGATGTTCTCTCTATTCTGCTGCATAATTTCGTTATTGGGTGAAATTTTCAAAGCTTTATTAATATATTTGAGAGCTTTTTCATAGTCAAACTTGGAGGAATAAATGCATGATTTAAGATTTAAAGCAGTTGCATAGTAATCTGCTGTTTTATCTTCAATTAATGATAATGATTCATCAATTCTTGACATTGCTCGGTCATAATCTTTAATATCATAATAATATCTTGCCCAATCATTAATGCATTTAGCTTTATTCTTTTTTAAGATTTTACCATCAGGTTTAATTAGTAAAGCATTATTGAAACATTTGTATGCTTCATAAAAGTTAGCACTGTCCATTTCAGCCATATCCCACAATATTATACCTTTAACATTCCAATTTTCATCATCATCAGGATTATAATGAATGGCTGAATTAATGAAGGATAATGCATCAGATAATTTATTTTCTTCCCATAATTTTACAGCTTCTTCTTGAAACCTTGTTGATTTGTCAATATCAACTGAAGATGGATAATTATTTCTTCTGCCATTATCATTGTTTTTTAAATAACCCATATATTTAATATCCGGAACTCCTATATCATTACCGTCACCAATTGGATCTCCAACTTGCCACTCTCTCATATGATTGTCCTTCTTTAATCTAATTATTAATTTAATGTATATAGTAACAAGTTTATATCAATTGCTAATATCTTTAAAGGAAATTGTTAATGTTCATTAACTTTTCAGATAATCTACATCCGGATGTTATAGCTATTCAATTTCCTAGCTGCTAATTACGATAGTCACAAGTATATATAAAATAATTCATATGTTTATATATGGATAACTTAATTAATTCTGTTAAAGATTATGGATGGTGGTGTTGAAATGAAAATAGTTACCTGGAATTCTAATGGTTACTTTAGTGAAAGATTTCCAGCTATTCTTGAAGAGAATGCAGATATCTATATAATTCAGGAATGTGAAAATCCATTAATAATTGATTCACAAAAGTATAATGACTTTGCTTCTAATTATTATTGGGTTGGTGAAAACCAAAAGTACGGTCTTGGAATATTTGCTAAAGATAATGTTAAAATAGATTTGGTGGATTTGGATGATAAAGGATTAAGATATTTCATACCTGTTAGGGTTAATGATGATTTTAATCTTTTAGGTGTTTGGACCAATCCGGATATGGAAGGACGAAAAGAAATATATTATCCTAAAGAAATTACTAAATATTATGAAGAGCACAAGGATTCAGGATTTTTCAATGAGGACATGATTGTCTGTGGAGATTTTAACTGTGATGTCAGATTAGCTAACAAACGCCATGGAAAAAATGTTTATGAAATGATAGAAAAATTATCTGAGAAAGGACTTGTGGATATATATCATTATTTAACTGGAGAGCAAGAAGGGGAGGAATCAATACCTACATTTTATTGGTATAGGAAATTAGATAATCCATTTCACTTAGACCATATATTTTCAGCACCCAATAAAGTTAAAGATTTGCAAATTGGTGATGCTGATAAATGGCTGAAGTTAAGTGACCACATGCCGCTTATCTTTGAAATTTAATTGACTGTCATTTACATCAAATGCAACATTCCCATAATTCAATTTGTTTTTGTGCTTGCATAGGGTTGTTTTTTTCAATTGGGAAAAGTGTTATATGTTTTCATGTTGATATATAATAACAAAGTAATAACATGAGGTTGTGTTTATGGATTATAATAAAATAATAGTTGTCTTAATAATAATTGTTATAGCTCTTGTGGTGACAGGAATCGTTGTTATTAATCCCTTCATATCAAAAACAGAAACTAAGGTAGTTATAACTAGTAACAATGAGTTAGATGATAATGGTCAATTTTCAATAACTTTAACTGATATTAATGGTACAGCTATTGCAGACCAAATAGTCAACATTACTTTTGTTGATGCGAATGGTGGGCAAAACACTCAGCGAGTGGTCACTGATGCCAATGGTAATGGAGTATTTACTTTAAATGGATTGGCTAGTGGTCAATACACTGTTGATGTAATATATGGTGGAAATGATAAATATCTAAATACTTCAACATCCCAACAATTAACAATCAAAGAAAAAGCAACTCAAACACAGAATAGTGGACGTAGTCTTGAATCATATAAAACAAGAAGTGATACTTCCATATCAATCATGCCATCAGGAGATATTGTAGAAATGGACAGAAAAGGAGATGTGGTGAGTGTTAATGGCGACCCTAATGGATTTTTCTAATAATATGTCTTAGTTAAATATTTGTATTATAAAAATATTCTAACTTCAACTCCATTGGGGGTGAAAGGTAGTTATACTAGGCAAAAACTCAAAATGAATAAATACATTTCATTTTTGCCATTTATGCATGCCATATATGCCTCAATTAGAACACTACAAAATCATAAAATAAGTTTGAAAATAACGTATTTTTAGATTAACCATCTATTTTTATTTATTTTTTGATGCGAATATTTATTATTTTAGAAAAAGACAAATATAATTATTTGCCTTTGATGAGGCAGTATTTTTATCGGTCAATCATTCAACGGATAGTTTCAGAAATGCCCAATTCAAATAATGAAAAATTTATTTCTTTATGTTTTTTTTGTAGATATTAATTTCAATCTATTTTTTGATGGTTTAATGGATGGGATTTTACCTAAGATGCAAGTCTTTCATATAATTTTTTATAATAGGATGATTAAATATCTTATTAGTAAGATGTTAGTAATAATATAATATCATTATATAAGAACTAACAAACATGAAAATGTTATATATATTTGGAGGTAATTTTTATGGCAAATTGCAGTGAATGTGGAAGCGAATTAAAAGAAGGGGCTCAGTTTTGTAGTAAATGCGGGGCTAATGTTGATAATAATCAGCAAGAAAACAATGAAGTAATTGTCGAAAACAGAACTGATAATGAATTTGTAGTAAAATATTTGATGATATATGACCCAATATTAAAAAGATATAGATATTCAAAAGCTAAGTTCATTGGTGCTATAATTTTTGCTTTATTTTTCATACCCGGACTTTTTTCTTTAATAATGGGTTTAATAACTTTCCAGTTTCTTGGTGCAATAATAGGATTTATCATTCCTTTAATTTTGGGAATTATAGGTTACTTTGTATGTTCTTTTATTGGAAATTTTGTTCGTGATATGTAATATTATTCTTTTATGGTGATTTTTAATGTTTTGCGATAAATGTGGTGAAGAAATAACTAAAGAAGATTTATTCTGCCCGAATTGTGGAAATTCTATATATGGTGATTCGCCTGATAAACCTCTAGGGGATAAATTTTCAGATTCTGTTGATACTACAAAAGGTTATGCCGAATCAACATTAACAAGTATTGGTGGTGAAGATTTCGCTAAAAAAGCTTCTGGTAAAATAAGTACATTTGTATCTGATTTAGGGATAGATAAGGCTGTAAATGATGTTTCTAATACTATGAACAATTATTCTTATAAAAAAGAAGCTAAAAAATCTTTAAAGGAAGTTAAAACTAAAACTTTTGTTGAAGAAGAAATTAAAAATAATAAACCAAAAGGCGCATTATATTACGTTAATGGTAAAAATGCAACTTTGGCAGTTTTTGAAGATTATATTCAATTAGATTTCACCGGAAATATGGTTAAAAAGTTGATTAGTGGATTGGGTGGAGTAAAAAAGGTTTATTATTATCAAATTAACAGTATTCAAAAAAGAGACGCAACTAAAATGGTGAGAGGAAGTATAGAATTTGAACTTCCAGGTATGTCTCGTGCACCATTAAGGGGGCCACGTGAAAATCTCGTTATTTATGAAGAAATGTATCAAAATGAAGTTGATAGAATTTATGACTATGTAAATCAGAAGATTTTAGATATTAATAATGCAAAATTGGGAAGAACTCAACCTGTTCAACAAGAAGTAAATCCTATGGCTAAACTTAAAGAAGCTAAGGAATTACTGGATATGGGTGTTCTAACTCAAGAAGAATTTGATGAAATTAAAGCTAAATGCTTAGAACAAATATAATATTAATTGTTATTGATATCATGCTTTTGTTACAAGTACACAAATTCCAGAATAATCAATAATATCATCTATCATTATTAAATGGTTATACATAACTTTTGATGTAATTAAGAATGATTTGGATTTTTCTGATAATTTCATCCAAGCAGATTCTCCCATGGATCGGATGAGTTTTATTTTTTCTCTTTCATAATCATTATTTTCCATGATTTTAGGAGTATTGCTCATAATATTATCAATACATTCATCCATGAAATTTTCAAGTATTTTTTCTATTTCTTCTTTAGAGTTTGCATTTTTAACTTGTCTTTCAGTAAACGATTGGATGGTGGAAATTTGATTTGTGATGTAATCAATTTTTTTATCAATATTATCAATTTTTGTTTCAATACGTTCTGTGGAGGCAATATGTTCATTAAGGATATCCATACATTTTGCGAATGATTTACTATTTTCATCAAGGTATTTTAGAATCAATTTAATTTTTAGGTTATTCAGTTTATTATTTTCTATTTCTTCATCTTTTTTAGCTAATTTCTTTTTAAGTGTTTGTTCATTTTTTTGTAATTTTTCTTTTTCTATCTGTTCTTTTTTAAGTAATTCCTCTTTTCTTTGAATTTCTAATTTTAATTTATTTATTTCATTGTCTTTAGAAGATTCAGCACGGACTATTTTTTCATCAAATTTGGGTGAAAAATCCAGTTTAAAAATTTTAGGTTGTTTAACCTGTTTTTTAGAGTTGGATTCATGTGATATGATGTCAACAATATTATTTTTATTTATCGAGTTTGATTTTTCATATTTTAATTTATATATTAATTTGCAACAGTTTTCTATTTTAAATTGGCTTTTTGAATTGTTTAATTGTGAATAGTAATTATCATACCATTGTATGAAATAACTAAATGCATTTAAAAATGATATTATGAGATTATTGGGGGTTATTGGTTCATGTGCGAATTCATTCCGATATCTGTTAATTAAATTTAAAAATTTATAGCACTCCAAAGGAATAATTTGATTTTCATATGAAAAACGTATCATTTTAGAAAACATATAATAATTTTCTGAAATATAGTATCCCTCTTTTTTAATGAGTAACTTTAGCATTAATTCTATTATGTTTTGACCAACTAAAGCAAAATAATAATTTTTTTCTGGAAATACTGATGTCAGTTGATTTTCATAATCAATCAGTAGTTTATTAATCTGATTGATGTAATTTTCCTCTTCTTGTTTTGTTAATTTATAATCTTCAGTTTTATAAATTTTATTTAAATCGCTCATATGCATTGATTTAACTCTATTTTCTTTTTTGATTTCATTTCTTTTGGGTTTTAAAAGTGAATTTATTTTTAAAATTAAAGATTCAGTTTTCAATTGGGGTTTTAAATAATATTTATCTAAATATGATGAATCAAACCAAGTAATATATCCGGAGAATCTGTTTAAGAGAGAAAAAACTTCTTGATAAGTTGGTTGCATTCCATGGATAACTTTATTATTGATTATTCTAATTTTGTAAAGATTTTCAATTTGATTTCCTGGAATCATATTTGTCTTCCCAGAAATGCGTATCATTTGCATGGGTGTGATATGCTGAAAATCATTTTTAAAAATATGTGGATCTTCATTTTTTAATTGAAATTCAAGAGTTAAACCACAAATTTTTTGGGATATTACAATAATTGAATGATATGTGCTTTCAAAGGAAATTAAATCTATATTATTTTCCAATTCATTCAATAAATTATTGATTTGATAGATATAATCTTTATCTTTCATAGTCTCACCGGATAATAATATTTATGAACACACCGATTATTAATAATTATATATGCTTTTAGAAATAAGTAAATATTGTAAGGTAGATAAAATATTCTATAAAGTTGGAATGATTTTTAATGAATGAAATAAAATCTGAAATTATTAGATTTCAAAAAGAACGGGATTGGAAGAAATTTCACACACCAGAAAATTTGGCTAAATCAATATCAATTGAGGCAGCGGAGCTATTGGAACACTTTCAATGGGGTGAAGAATATGATGTTGATGAAGTTGCAGAAGAACTGGCTGATGTATTGATTTACTCATTGTACATGGCTGATGCACTGGATTTGGATGTCAAGGAAATAATTTTGGATAAGATGAATAAGAATGCAATGAAATATCCTGTTGAAAAATCTCGAGGAAATGCAACAAAATATACGGAGTTTTAATCATGATTATTTATGAAGCCACAAAGAAAGAGTTCTGTGATTCGGTTTTAATCGGTTCAATCACTGATGAAATCTATGATATCTATAAGCAGAAGATTGGAAAATCTGCAAAGTCACAGATAAGATCTTGGGAAAATTCAATGGAATATATGTATAAGGTCTTGAATGATTCAGAGATTCCATCCGATTGTGGTGTGGCAATCGAATTTACTATTCCAACAACTTCCAAAAGGATTGACTTTATTTTAACTGGCCTAAACCAATTTCAGGATGATTCTGTTGTAATCATTGAACTTAAGCAATGGGATTCCGCCCAAAAAGTTGAAGGTAAGGATGGTGTCGTGAAGACATATTTGGGTGGGGGAGTTAGAGAAACAACACATCCGTCCTATCAGGTTTGGTCTTATGCATCACTGATTAGAAACTTTAACCAAACCGTTGATGAGGAGGAAATTGGTCTGTTTCCATGTGCATATCTGCACAACTATGACTTTGCAAATGATGATCCTCTTAAAGATGAAATTTATAAACCTTATTTTGATGAAGCGCCATTATATGGAAAAAGGGATGTTTTAAGATTAAGGGAATTCATTAAAAAGTATGTGCGATATGGTGATGACTCAAACATTTTGTATAGGATTGAAAGTGGAAAAATCAAACCTTCAAAGAAACTGCAGGATACACTTTCAAGCATGCTTGATGGCAATAAAGAATTTGTCATGATTGATGAGCAGAAAATTGCCTATGAATTGGCTATCAAAATGGCTCGTGAGAGTTATTTGGATGATAAGAAACGTGTTTTGATTGTTGAAGGAGGACCTGGAACGGGTAAAAGTGTTGTTGCCATCAATCTGCTTGTGGATATCATGGCAGATGATATGGTTTCATTGTATGTTACAAAAAACTCCGCTCCAAGAAATGTATTCTTTGAAAAGTTACGTGGTGGAAGATATTCCCTAAGCTATCTGAAAAACCTGTTTAAAGGTTCAGGTTCATTCACACAGTCATCATCAAATGAATTTGATGCGATAATCGTTGATGAGGCACATAGGTTGAATGAAAAGTCAGGACTGTTTGGCAATTTGGGTGAAAATCAAGTGAAAGAGATTATCAATGCCTCTAAATTTTCAGTGTTTTTTATAGACAAACACCAGAGAATTAGTTTAAAGGATTATGGTAGCATTGAAGTTATTAAGGAATTTGCAGATTATTATGATGCTAAAATGGAACATATTAAGTTGGAATCACAATTCAGATGCAATGGATCTGATGGATATTTGTCCTGGTTAAATGATGTATTGGAAATTGAAGAGACTGCAAACTTTGACGGGTTTGACTTTGACTATGATTTTAGGGTAGTCGATTCACCTAATGAATTGAGGGATTTAATATTTGAAAAAAACACTGACAATAATGCTCGATTATTGGCAGGATATTGTTGGAATTGGATAAAGGAAGGAAAAAATAATACGGATGTTCATGATATAGTGATTGATGACTTTTCAATGAGTTGGAATTTGGGAAATTCCGATACATGGGCAATCGATGAAGATTCCGTGAATGAGATAGGTTGTATTCACACCTCACAGGGTTTGGAGTTTGATTATGTTGGTGTGATTATTGGTAATGATATGCGATTTGATGGGGAGCATATTGTAACGGATTTTACTCAACGTGCAAGAACAGATCAGTCTTTGAAAGGTATTAAAAAGAGATATAAAGAAAATTCTTCTGAAGCTTTGGAATTGGCAGATGAAATAATTAAAAATACTTACAGAACTTTAATGACACGTGGGATGAAAGGTTGTTATATTTATTGTGAAGATATTAAGCTTCAAATTTATTTTAATGAAAAAATTTTTGATAAAAAATAAATTAATTTTGAACTTTAAAATTAGTTATCAAATGCTCTAACTTTAACTATATAATATACTAATATAAAAATATTATAATATAATTTAACTTGTATCTGAAATAATTAAGATGGAATTAATATGATTAAACTAGCTACGGTATTTAGTGGAATAGGTGCAATTGAGCATGCCTTAAATCGTATGGGGCTTGATAATACAATTGTTTTCGCATGTGATAATGGAGATATTGATATTCTTTCTAAAAAAATTGATGTTAATCTCGATGCGATTCTAAATGAACTAATCTCATTGAAAATTTTAATAAATAATTTGGATTTTATTGATGAAGATGATGAATATAAAAAACAATTGTTAAATATGCTTAATCATGCTGAAAGTGAATTTCATGAAATTGAAAATAATTTAAAATTAGTTGATATCGATAAATATGAAAAATGTTTGAAAAAAATATTGAAATATATTATAAAAACATCTGATTTAAAAAAATTACGAAAAAAACAATATACTGAATTTTTTAATAATATTAATTCGGATTTATCTGATTCTCAAAAAAAATTATTGATTTTTCGTATTATATTAAAATTAATTAATGATTTTAAAAAAGATAATTCTTTTGATGATCTTCATAAAACAGATGTTGAATTTGTATCCACCAATAATATTCCGTGGTCTACATTCAACACTGAATTGAAAGTATTATATGATGATATGGAAAATTTTAATGGAAAAAGAACAATAAGAAATGTTCAAAACTTAAGTCAAAGAATAGGTCAGTTACACGGAAAAATCAAATCATTACATCATTTAAATCAAATTAAACAATTAAATTCTTTTTCTGAAAAGAAAAAATATGTGGATGATTTGTATAAAGGTAATGAAAAGAGAAATAAAGTTAAATTAAGTTATATGGCTAATTATAATTGTCCTGAAGAACATTATCATTGGGATGCAACTTTTTTAGATGGAAATCAATATAAAAATGAAGTGGATTTGTTCGTTGGAGGAAGTCCTTGTCAATCATTTTCTTTGGTGGGAAAACAAAGAGGATTGTCTGATACAAGAGGCACATTATTTTATGAATATGCTCGTTTAATAGATGAAATCCAACCAAAAATTTTTATTTATGAGAATGTTCGTTCAGTTCTGAGCAATGATTGTGGTAGAACTTGGGAAAAAATGAAGGAAGTGTTTGAAGAATTAGGATATGATGTTTATTACACCAATAACAACAAACCTTCAATTTTAAATGCTAAAGATTATGGTATTCCTCAAAATAGAGAAAGATTGTTTGTAGTTGGTTTTAGAGCTGACTTAAAATTGAAACAAGATTTTGAATTTCCAAAGCCAATTCCATTAACTAAAAAAATGCAGGATTTTTTAATGGATAATGCTCCAGGAGGTTATTTTTTACCCAAAAAAGGTGTGGCATTTGTAACTCAAGAAAAAAATATAAATAAACGATTTACTCAAATAGACGGTGATATAGCATTGTGTCAGAAAAAAAATCAAGAATTTAATTGGCATGGTGATTTCGTGTTCCAATCAGAAGAAGATGCTAAAAATAATGATATTCCTGAATTGGAAAAGTATTTCTTGTCTGAAAAAGTTAAAAAATATGTTCTATCATCAGGAACAAAAAACTTCTACAGTAAACCTGAAATAGATTTAGAAGTCGCTAGACCACTTTTAACTACAATGCATAAAATGCATAGGGCAGGAGTGGATAATTATGTGACCACTGAAGGTAGGATAAGAAAATTAACCCCAAGAGAATGTTTAAGGCTCATGGGATTTTCAGATGAATGGAAAATAGTTGTTTCAGACACTGCAATGTACCAACAAGCAGGTAATTCAATTGTAGTGGATGTATTAATTCATATTATGAATGAAATTATTAAATGTTATCCTCAATTAATTACTTAATAAAAAAATTAAAGGATGTGTTTACTATTAGTGAAAATAAAAAATATATTACATTTAATACTAGATATGAAATTTTAGATTATCTTAGATTATCTTTGCCAGATTCTTTTGTCAAAAATAAAATTGGTAAGGGTAGTGGTGAAGCTAAATTATATGTTGGTCAGTATAATGAAGAGTACCATAGTTTTTTTGATTATTTAGATAATGATTTTTTCTTTTTAAAGAGTGATATAAATAAATATTTATTTGATGCAAGAAATGAATTTTTAAATCCTAAACAAGATTATCGTGATAAAAATTCAGTAATGGAACATTATGAAAATGCTTTAGAATTTTTAAACAATCAGCCTAATGAAATACTAAAATTTAAGATGTTTCGTAAAGGTGTTGAACCTCCAAGAGTTTATTTACAATCTGATTCTGAATATTATAATTTAATAAGAGACATTGGTCTTCCAAATATTTCACATTTATTGATTTTAAAGCTAAAAAGCTTTGAAAATATTATTTCTTATTATTGTATTATAAATTTTGATAATTCTAAAAAATTTTCTAGGAATAGAATATTTTTTGGAGCTCCAGGAACTGGAAAGAGTTATGAATTAAATGAACAAAAAAACGAGTTATTAGGTAGTTTTACTAAAAATTATGAAAGAGTAACATTTCATCCAGATTATTCATACGCTAATTTTGTTGGAACATATAAACCTATTCCTAAAAAAGATGAACATGGTAAAGAAAGTATAACATATAAATATATACCGGGTCCTTTTTTGAGAATATTAACTAAAGCAATTAAATACCCCTCTGAACCTTTTTTATTAATTATTGAAGAGATTAATCGAGCAAATGTCGCCGCTGTTTTTGGGGATGTATTTCAGTTATTGGATAGGAAAAAAGATTATTGTAGTGAATATCCTATTGATATTTCAGAAGATATGAAAAAGTATTTCAAAGAAGTAGAAATTATGAATAGATTACCTGATGAAAAATTATTCATTCCTAAAAACATGTTTATTTGGGCCACAATGAATAGTTCTGATCAGGGTGTTTTTTTCATGGACACTGCTTTTAAAAGAAGATGGGATTTTAAACATATTGATATAAATAATAATGATTATAAAATTCAAAAATTTAAATTTAAATTAGAAAATGATAAAATAATTAATTGGAATTCTCTTAGAAAATCCATAAATAGCTATTTGTTGGATGAAAAGATAAATGAAGATAAATGTTTGGGTCCTTTTTTTATAAATATTGCCCAATATGAAAGTGAAATTTTAGATGAAGATTTCATTAATTTATTTAAAAATAAAGTTTTAATGTACCTATTTGAAGATGCGGGAAAATCTAAAAGGGATTATTTATTTGAAGGATCTAAAGATGATAATGATTTTACATATTCAAAAATTTGTAAAGACTTTGATAGTAAAGGAATTAACATATTTAATAGTAAAATAATTAGAGAATATAAAAGTATAGCAGATAAAAATGAAGAGTGATATTCGACGAGATATGATTGAAGTATCTCTTAGGGAAGAATATAAATATTCGAAGTTTGATTTATTAAATAAGTTTAGTTGCTCTAAGGATAAGCTAAATATTATTCTTAATAAACTAATGGATTATGATATAGCAAAAATAGTAAATTTTGAAAAGAATTTATATGCTTCTAATTTAAATAATAATTATGTTAAATTTACATTTGTGGGCGTAATAATAATTGAAAACTATGTAATTAGTTTTTATCCAAAATATATTTCAAATTTTGATTTTACGGAGTTTAAAAGTGTTATTCGAGTAATTGAAAGATTTCAAAATGATGGAGAAATTGTTCATTTACAAAAGGACATAAATAATAAAAATTCATTTAATATGTTACCCTTAATCCTATTTTTCTTTAAAGATTATTATGAGTATGGTCTATATAATAATTTTCATGAAATAATTGAAATTAATAGTAATAATGAAATTTTATGGGATAAAACAATTAATTATAATAAAGTAATTATCCAAAACAATGTGCCTTATTATTATGAATTATTATCTAAGAAAAGAATTAATGATGATAATGATTATTTTAGGCGTTTACATGAAATAATAATAACAAAATGTTCAAATGATTTAAAAAATGTAAATTTATTAGAATTATTTGGATTAACTGAAGTTAATTTATCTGATAAAAAAATTGAGGAATTTGATAATGAAGAAAATTTATTGAACAAAATTAATCAAGAAATTCATTCTCAATTTAATACTAGAAAATTAGAATTATTAAATGCGATGAAATTATATATTTTAAATAAAAGTTCAGACATTGGTCTTGAAAATTGTTTTAGTTTGTATGGCACTTCTTCTTATTATAATATTTGGGAAAAATTATGCTGTTTTGTTTTAAATGATTTAAAGGATAAACCATTAACTGATTTAATTCTTCCAATTAAATTAAATAAAAAATATGAAAAATATGATGATTTAATTTCAATCATTGAAAGTCCTATTTGGCATTCATTTAATGAAACTGGCGAATTTACTAAATATGCTAAAGAAAATAAATTAAAACCTGATTTAATTACTTTTTATCATAATGATAATACTTTTAACTTTTTAATTTTCGATGCTAAATATTATAATTTACAACTAGAAAAAGAATTGCCTTTAAAGGGACAACCTGGAATAGAATCAATCACGAAACAATATTTATACCAATTAACTTATAAAGAATTTATAAATTTACATGGATTCAATAATGTTAAAAATTGTTTTTTATTACCAACATGTGATGAAAATATTGTTAATAAAGGTTTTGTTAAATTAGAAATGTTAAATAAATTAAATTTAGAAAATATTCAAGTAATATTCCTCCCAGCTAAGTTAGTTAATCAATTATTTTTGGGTAATGAAAAATTAGATATATGCGAATTAAATTTAATGTAATTTTTTCTTTATAATATATTTTATGAGGTTTTTTTGACAAAAAACTATTAAAAAAGTTGAATCCTTAATTTATAAAATGTTAAATGTGCATAATATTTATTATTAATAAGTTATTATAATATTATTATGGGTTAGTTAATAAATCATTATTTGGATAGGGGTTATATGAAGAATCATTGTTTTTCTTTTTTAGAGGATAGTTATGCTGATATTTGTAATGAAGCAATGTTTTGTGAAAAACATCTTGTTCAAAATAATTTTCAAGATTCGATTATACGTGCAGGTAAAGCTTCAGAAATTATGACAGAATATATTTGTGAATTTGAAAATCAGGATTACTTGATAAGGTCTAGTCAAAAAAATAGATTAAATAAACTTGTTTATAATGGAACTATTTCAAGTGATTTATATGACAAATTAAATTTTATTCGTAAAATTAGAAATAAAGCTGTTCATGGCCATATAAGAGATATAGAAGATAATGCAAATAAAGTACATGCTTATCTCTATGTAATTTCGGTATATTTCTTTAAAAAGTATAAAGATTCTAATTATGTAGTTAAAGAATATAATGGTCCTATAATAGATGTGAAATCTAAACCTTCAGAGTCTAATGATGAAGAAAATAAAGAAGATAATGATATGGATAATATTGCACCTAATTTATTAAATGATTACTCTTTTGAAAAATATGAAGATAGTTATCTATTAAATGAATTATCAAAACTTAAAGATTCCTCTATTGAAGCTGTTGAAGATGATACGTTAAGTGATTTTAAAGAATATCTTCATGTTGATAGATCCATACAAGATGATTTTTTAAAAGCTATGAATAAAGCTATTGAATTCCCTGATTCACATTTGATTATGCTTTGTGGTAGTGTTGGGGATGGAAAATCCCATTTAATTGCAAATCTAAAAAAGAAGGAACCTGATTTATTTAATAAATTTTCTATTCATTATGATGCAACAGAAAGTTTCGATCCTGAGAAAGATGCAATTGATACGCTGGCTTCAGTGTTAAAACCTTTTAATAATGATAATATTTATAATTCTTCTGAAAAACTTATTTTGGCAATTAATCTAGGAGTATTAAATAATTTCCTAGAATCTTCTTATGCAAATGAAAAATATACGGAACTTATATCATTTATTGAAGATGCAGATATTTTTGAATCAGGAAATGTTTCAAACAATATTTATGGTAAGAAAGTTAGTTTCATAACATTCAGTGACTACAATATGTTTGAATTAAATGATGATGAAAATTCTAATTATGTCTCTTCCGAGTACATATCTTCTTTATTTAATAGGATAACTCAAAAAAATTATTCAAATCCTTTTTATGTTGCATATCATGAAGATAAAAAATCAAAGTATATTAATCCAATAATTTATAATTATGAAATGTTAATGGATGAAGAAGTTCAAAAAGTGATTATTGATTATTTAATCAAAATTTTTATTAAATATCGTAAGATTATATCTACTAGAGATTTATTAAATTTTATATATGAAATCATTGTTCCTCCAGAATCCATAAAAAATGAAGATTTAGATAATATAAATGATTTTATGGATTATTCTTTACCTAATTTATTATTTGGTAGTCCAAAACGATCAGATTTATTAAAGTTATGCAATGAATTGGATCCGACATTGTATCGTAATGAATCATTGGATAAGTTTATCATTGATTTGAATATTAATGATGATATAGAAAAAGTATTAAATAGATATTTTGATTTTACTCACTTTAATTTCCTTGAAGAATATAAAGATTATTTAATTGATTTTAGAGATTTAAACAATTCCGAAAAAGAAAAAAATACTAAAACTCTAATTAGATTTGCAGTATTCTATGGTAAAGGAATTATAAAGAATAATTTTAAAGATGAAGTTTATTTAAAATATCTGAAATATTTATATTCATATAACACACAAGTTCATAAAGATTATAAAGATTTATTCGTTGAGATTAAAGAAGCTATTTTCAATTGGAAAGGACGTTATAAAAAGAATACAATATGTATTGATATTTTAGATTCTTTTAAAGTATATAAAAATTTAAAATTAAAACCTACTCCAGATAAAATTGAAACCCAATTATTAGATGGTCTTTATTTAGGAAATAGATTTAAAACAGAAATAAAGATTTATTTCTCCACGGAATTCAGTAAAGAAAAAATACCTCTGAGTGTTGATTTTTCATTATATGAATACATAATGAAATTGTACAATGGTTTTAAACCTAATCAGTCAGATAAAGAAGATTTAATTGTTTTAAATGAATTTATTAACACGTTATTAGATAATGATGATGATAAAGATTTATATGTAACTAGTTTGGATTCAGATAAGGAATTCGTATTTGAATATAATGACTTTGGGATTTTTGAATTTAAGAGGGGTTGAACATGGATTTTTCAGAGAATTATAATCGGTTATTAGATTATATGAATGTAAATTTTGAAAAAAAGAAATTGCAACATATATTCAATAAAAAATCTCCTTTATTCCCTTTTAAAATGGATAAAGGTAGAGTAGTCTTTGATGATGGATTTTATAATGTTTTTGGGGAATTTTCAAGAATTCTATTGGATAAAAGAATGAAAAATGATTTTTCACTAAATAACATCATTCAGGATATTACTAAGAATGATATTGAGATAGAGGATGGTAATGAGGAGTTTTTAATTAAATTGTTAAAGGAATATATGTTTAATGAGAAGAATGAACTGAAGCTTTTACATCCTTATCTCTATTTGTATATTCCGTTGTCTTTTGGTAAACGTTCAAGTGGTGAAAAAGAACTTGCATTATTCTTAAGAGATATCTTCTGCTTAGATAATCAAAACTTAATCGATTTCTTCAAATCAAATGAATCAAACCACATAGTAATTAATTTAATTTTAGATAATGCTCCTGAGTTAGAATATTATAAAACAGAAATCAAATATTCATCTAAACTAAATTATATAAACCAATTATTCACAGAGGATATAAATTTCGCTATGAAAAATAAACAATTCTTTTTAGACAACATGGACAACATTTTTGCGTATTATTATTTTTTCTATATTTCTCAGTTGATTCTTAAACTTTCTAAAAGATTAAACTATGATGATAATGTTGAGGAATTATTTTATTTGTTGGATTGGGAGAATGCCAGTAAAAATCGTAAAACATTAAATAATGGTTATCGCTTCTTGAAGAACGAAACTGATAAAAGTTTATCTAAAGTTAATTTGATTTTCCAATTAAATACTTTGTTAGGAACCGAATTTTGCTTAGAAAAAGAATTGGAAGATTATTTTAATAGTTTGGGTTATGAAAGTCAACAAAATTGTTTAGAGGTTCTAAAAAAATGGATTTGTGATTATCGTGACATAAGAGGTTTTGAAGAAATTAATTTACCTGATGATTATAATCAACTGGTTGATATTTTATTGGAAACCTTGAATGAAAGTTTACAAAAAAAGCAGATAAGTTTATTTACTTTAAACCTTGAAGAGATTGCTAAACCTTATTTTTTAAAACGCAGAGGTTCGTATGGTTATGTTTTAAATATAAATAGGGACATGTTATTGATGCTGACAGCATTGTGTGTTAAAGATAATAAAATTAAGTTAAATCAATTGTTTAAGGAATATGAAAAGCGAGGAATTTTTTTGGACAAGTATTCGAAAGAAGAAGTTGTTAACTTTTTAACAAAGTTGAATTTGATTGATAAAAAAAGTGATAGTGGAGATGCTCAATATGTCAAACCAGTTCTATGATTATCTATCTAATAAATTATTGGATTATTTTAAAGAAAATAAAATTTTAAACGGTGAAAGATTTTTTATTAGTTTAGATGAAGATGAACAGGTATTATTATTTTATAATAGTTTAAAGAAGATTGGAAACACTAAACTAGCTTGTTCTGATTTTTCATATATACATGAGAAATCTAATAAAAGATATGATACGTTTGCAATAAAAATAAATGATATTAATTTGGTAGTTTCTGAAAGCTTAAGTATTAATATGGACTATTTAGTTACTTTAAGAAACCAGGTAACTTCTCAACAGGGAGATTGGGAAAATACTGCTTTGTTGGTTATTTGTACAGAGGGTATTGATAGTATTAATAAAGGTATGAGAGATTTACAAAAAGAAGGGATGCCATTAAATATCAAATCAATATCTGATAAATTGGAAGAGGAAATCAATCATTCAAAGTTAAATCCAACTGATCAGCAAATCGCAAAATTTTCTTTAACTGTTTTGGAAGAAGATTTATTCCAAACTACATTGTGGGATTATGAGACTATTTTATCAATTATCAATAAAGGACATGTGGATGATGATGATCTCATAGAATTAAATCTTTTTAAAGATGGACAATTAGATTCAAATCCTCCGGCAACAAGAGTTAAAAGATTAAAAGAAAATTATGAAACTTTCAATGAAATAAATAAGATTTCACAATATGGCGATAAAAAAGAAAAACTTGAAAAAATGTTTTCAAGTACTGGAGTATCGTTATTATCTAAAGATGACTGGTATACTGCTGAATGGAAATCAGTCAAAAAATATAAGGATGATTATGTCAATCAACAAAAACCATTAAATTATATTGAAAATACAGAAAAAGTTTCTGAAAATGGTTTGGTATACTGGGAAAGACCAAATTCCTTTACAACTAAAGTAGGAAAGAGAAAACGTAATATTATTGTATTCAATACTAATTCATCTTCAGAAGTTTCTCTAAAATTTACTTTTGATCAAATTTTAAATAATGCATATGTGGGTAAAAACTCAAAAAACATCACTGATGCAAGAGGAAAATCTCTTTCTGTTAAATTTGATGTAAATCAAAATGAACCAACTTTTAAATCTATTAGATATACTCATAAAAATGAAAGCAGCTCTGATTTTACATTTAGAATTGCTGTTTTAAATGTTAAACCTGAAATAATTAATACAATCAAATCCCGATATATTGTAAATGCTTCACGTAAAAAAATTGAAGTAATCAACGATGAAGATAGTCATGAAATAGAATTCGGATTAAATTCTTCTAAAAAAACAGAGAAATCCATACTTGAAGAAGATGAGAAAGTTTACTTGTATGATGATGAATCCATAATCATTTCCGAACAGTCCCCTGCCTGGGAAAACGGCAAATTGACTTTTATTCTAGATTATCATAATAATTTTATTCCATTTGTAGTTAAAGAAAAAGATAAAAAAAGCTTACCTGTGAAGTCATATGTTTTGTGGAATCTTAAGAGAGTAAATATGGATAATTTTATTTATAATGGTGTAAAAGCTGTTCAGGATGTAAATAGTTTTAATCTTAGAGAGGAGTTTAAAGATTTCTTAAAAATGGAACGGGAAATTATTAACAATGAAATTTTTTATGCTAAACGAAATATTGATGGTTCTTTAAGAAAAATTGATATTTCATTAAGTGAAGAATTAGAAAATGCTTATTTTGATATAATCAAATATTATCAAACCTTTGATGATTCACCTGAAGACAATTTGCCAAGTTTGGTTTATTTGAATGATGATTTAAAAGAATTATATGAGAAATTTATTAAGCTATTCAATGAAGAAATATCTGAAATTGAGGAGAATTCTATTCTGTCTGATTTTGAAGATAAAAAGAATCTGCTTAAATTAGGTCGTGTGGAAACAGACACAAAAATAATGTACTCTCCATTATCTCCCCTCAATATTGCTTACCAGTTAGAAGTGTCTAACCAATGTAAAAATGAGGATTTGTCTGTTAATATGATAGAAAGAGTAGTTCCGAATAATTTAGTTCCTTATATATGTTCGGATGATGGAAAAGATTTATTCAGACCTATTTATCAGGAGGAAGCTCATGAATGGTTAATTTATGAAAAAAGTGAAGAAGTTTCCATTGGAACAACAAATGTATTTATTTCAAATGTTGTAACAGAGAAATTAAATCAATTTGTAAAGCACTTCAATTATCTGTTTAGTTTTAATAATTCATCTCCAATCAGAATTAACTTAATTAATATTCAGGATGATAGGGAAGTAGTGAAAGGAATATTTAATTTTATTAGAGCAAGATTGCCTGATAAAACAAAAACAAAGAATGTCATTCCTGTGGAAATAAATATTTATAATGATGCTGAAAAAAGCTATTTTGACAATCTATTTGAGTGCCAGTCTGAAAATCAGTTACTTGAAGAATTTGGAATAAAAAATCTAAAAACGGATATTTTTGATGGTATTGATATTATTCACATGATTCAGAATAATATTTCATATTATAAACATCCATTGAAAAAAGAAGAATATGAATATGCTCATCTCTCCTTTTATAAAGTAAAATCCCATAATAATATTGCTAATGACAACATGGAAAAAATTGATACTGGTTTATCCTTAAATGGTTTATTATCTTCAGTAACATCAACTACCAAGCATTCAGAGTATAGGACAGGTTTTGGAACTAATAATATTTTAAATAAAGAAAATCCGCTTATTCAAACAGTTATCAATCTGAATGAACTTGTTGAAAATAGTAGAAACTTTGGTAAAAACAAATATTTAAAAGACACATCTGTTGTAACCACTGTAGAGCTGGAAGAAGACAATATTGAGGACTTATATGATAAATCTCATTGGGTTACATTTATTGAACCGACATTCGGTATTGAATATTTTGATAGTGAAGATGACTTAATTATTATTCATTACAGTGACCAATACAGTTCATCAAATAAATATGATACTATTACTGTAACAAATAAGTCAACCCAATATGAAGAGATAATTAGAGATTTTCTTCATTCCAAGAATGTTAATGTAAGTGATGAAGAATTATATGATGTAATTAAATTATTCAACTCAATTAATGGAGAATGGCTACTCAGAGTAATTTCGAATTCCGGTTATTATGACCGTGAAAAATTGAGCATCATTTCAACAATAAAATATTGCTTAGCTATTTTGGATCATGAGGATATTGTTTGGATTCCCATTTCAATGGAAGAAATATTAAGAATAGCTGGAAATGTAAAATTAGATAAAAATAAAGGAATCTTTGATTCTAAATTAATTAAAGGAAATCATAGTGATGATTTATTATTTATAGGTGTTAAATTCAATGAAGATAATAGAATAGAAATAATATTCTATCCAATTGAGGTTAAAATAGGTTTAAATCAATCTTCAACTATTAAAAAAGGAAAAAATCAATTAGATAATACTTATGAACTTTTAAAGACTCAATTACAAAAAATTAATAATGAAAGTTCAGAATTTAGAAATAAATTTTTCAGAAACTTCTTTATTCAAATATTATTATCCAATGAACAAAAATTAGTAACCAATCATATTTGGGATGAAAAAGGTTTAAATAGAATAGAAGACTTTAAAGCAGAGCTTTTAAATGATGAATTTTCAATTAGTTATGATTTAGAAAAGTATATTGGTATTGGTTCTTTAGTTTCATTTAAAAAAGATTCTCACCATATTTCTATCTATATGGATATTAATAAGCAGGTAATTGAGTTGCCTGAATATTATGCTTATTATGGTTTAGCTACTCCTATAGAAAAAATACATCATGATATTCAGTCAGATAATACAGATATTCTTGCTGACACATTGTTGTCTCATGTAGATATAAGCGATATCGAAGTTGACGAAATTACAGATTCTGATGAAGATGTTGAAATATTAAATGATAATGTGGATTCTGAAAATGTTGATGAATCTAGTGAAGATTTGGATAAAGAAAAAGTAATTGATAATTCTGAAGAGTATGGTGTAGAAAAAAATGATTCGGATTCAAATATTGAAAATGAATCAACTGAAGATCCTGATAAATCTTCTTCTGATTTTTCTAACATCAGAGCGTTAATAGGAACTCAAAAAGGATATTCTCACAAAATTTATTGGGAATTTGGCCATTCTTCTTTAGCAAATAGGCATATGTTAATACAAGGAAAATCAGGTCAGGGTAAAACTTATTTCATCCAACGCATGCTTAAAGAATTATCTAACCAGGGCATACCTAGCATTATTATAGATTATACTGATGGATTTAAAAAATCTAAATTGGAAAAAGAGTTTGTAGAATCTCTAGGAGATAAAATAGATCAGCATTTAGTATTTATAGATAAATTTCCATTAAATCCTTTTAAACGAAATTTAATAGAACTCGATGATGAATTTTTCCCTGAGAATAATGTGTCTGTAGCAGGTCGTTTTAAATCAGTTGTAAACTCTGTTTATAATTTCGGTGATCAGCAATTAAATACAATATACAATGCTGTTTTAAGAGGTTTGAATAATTATGATGAAGATATGGATTTATCTATTTTAAAAGAGGAATTGCGTAGTGAAGATTCAGGTTTTGCTAATTCCGTTTTAAATAAATTAAGTGAATTATTAGATATCAATCCTTTTGAATCAAATAAATTTGATTGGTCTAATGTTTTGGATAATGCTGATGGCAAGGTTTTAATTATTCAACTTACTGGACTATCTAAAGATATTCAGAGGGTTATTTCAGAATTAATTCTTTGGGATTTATGGTATTATAAAGCTAGTTCTGGTAGTGAAGACAAACCGTTTATTGTAGTTTTGGATGAAGCTCATAATCTTGATTTTGGTTCAGATTCCCCTTGTAGTAAGATTCTTACTGAAGGAAGGAAATTTGGGTGGTCAGGTTGGTTTGCAACACAATCTGTTAAAGGAACCATGAAACAAGAAGAAATTGCTAAATTGGCCAATGCTGAAGAAAAAATTTATTTCCATCCAACTGATGTTTCTGCCATAGCTAAAGAACTTTCAAAAGATAATGAAGATAGAAGAAGATATGAGAACGAATTATCTCAATTAAATAAAGGGTATTGTATTGTTCAGGGAACTACATTAAATTCTAATGGAGAATTATATCATCCTAATCCTTTAACAGTTAAAATTGATGAAATAGTTGTTGATGATTTGGCTTTAGAAAAATCAAAAGAAGATTATAAAGAAGGTTAAAATATGATAAGTTAATCATTGGAATTTAATGGGATTTTAATGATAGTTTTATAAATATGGGAAATTTGTAAATATATGATTACTACTGAAGATGATGTATACTTATGATTAAAAAATATTTTTAAAGGGCGTTGTCAATAAATCTATTTTTTCTTAATTTTTCGTTTTTTCTATTTTATGTATTATTTGGTTTTATTTTTTATTTTTAAGTTCTAGGGTACTTTAATTTTTTTCTTGTTTTTGATGAACTTAATCGTAATTTTTATTAAATTTGAATTTCAAAAATTAAATTGAATTTCCATTTTTTGGATTTATGTATATTTGTTTATCATTAGATTTGATTCAAAAAAAGTTATTATAAAAAAATAAATGTAATAAATAATATTTTAATGGTGAAACAATGAAAAAAGCATTAATAGTTCATGTAGGAAATAATTACACACGTGCAATTAAATCTATTGAAAAAGTAAAACCAAATTTAGTTTATTTTATTTACACTAAAACTCATGAAAAATATATTGATTTAATTATAGATGAATCTTCAAAAACTTTTGAAAAAAAACTTAAATTAATTAGTGATTTTCAAAGTATTAAAGAATCTTATGAAAAATCAAAAGAGATTTTTAAAGAACTTAAAAAAGAAGAATATGAAATTCATGTTGGTGTTTCTAATGGAACAAAAGCAATGGTTGTTGGTTTATCTTTAGCCTCAGTAGGTTATGACTGTGAATTTTCATATGTTGGATCTGTTAAAAGTGGTAGAGATAAAACAGGTAAGGTAAAACCTGGTAATGAAAAGGTTTTTGATGAGTTCCATCCTATGAAGCAGTTGGCAACTATTGAAATCAATCGGGCAAAGAGATATTTTAATAATTATCAGTTTAGTGAATCTTTATTTTATTTTGAAAAAGCAAAGGAATCATCATATAATACTGAAAGAGTTGATATGTATATAAAAATTGTTAAATTATATCAAATATGGGATAAATTTGAAAATATGATTTCATATATTAATAATAAGAATAATTATTCAGAAACTACTTTACAATATTATTTAAAAACTATGGTTCAAAAAGAGATAAATGATAATGAAAATCTTAAAGAATATTTTTATACTAATGAAAGAGATTTTATGAATCAAATGGATAAAAATATAATATTCTTAGAAAATAAAATATCTACTAAAGGAAAGATTATAGAAGAAGATATTTATTATTATTTGCCTGATTTATTGAATAATGCTCAAAGAAGAATAGAAGAAGAAAAATTTGATGATGCAACAGCAAGATTGTATAGGACTGCTGAATTAATTTCACAAATAAGGTTATATGAACATAATCTCATTGAGAAAAAACGATTAATGGATCATAAAGTATTTCATATTCCTAAAGAAGAGCTGGTCAATAAAAGTAATTTAAAATCTTCACAATTCATTTCCCCTAGGCCGGATTTTCAAAATTATAAAAATGAAACACTTAAACTTTCATTAAAAGAAAATTTTGAATTATTATGGTGTTTTGATGATAAATTAGCTATTAAATTTTTAAAGGATAAAAAACTTGACAATTTATTGTCTAATCGAAATAATTCTATATTAGCTCATGGATTAATTCCTGCTGATGGTGAAGATGTTATATTGTTATTCGAAAAATTGATTGATTATTCAAGGAAAACTTTTTGTGAATTAGATGAATGTATGGAAGATGCCAAATTTCCAAAATTTAGAGATATTTATGATTAATATAATAAAATATTATTAGAAAGATTTAATTTATTAATTAATAAAATAAATAGTACAAATTAATAATTATTAAAAATAGGCTTTTTAAAACAAAATCGGGATAATAATGTTTTTTACACTATTTAAAAATGGTCCTTAAGTAAATTAAAAATCTTTAAATAATTTTATAGTAATAATTAATTTTAGGTGATAAAATCGAAATAGAGTTATCTGCTTTAATTATGACAGTTGGTATTGGTAGGGATGACCCTGAAAAATTAGCTAATGCTCTTTTTGAAACTATTATTCAAAGTCGTGCTAATTTGATATTATTTTTTGTTTCAAAGGATTCATTTTGCATGATAGATTTGGTTAAGACTATTTATCTCAAAAAGAAAAATAAGGAATTAAAAAATTATAAACCAATTTGTGTTGATAAAATTGATGATTTTGATTATTGTTTTGAATTGTTTTCTTCTGCAATAATTAAATTAGATCAATTAGGTTATGAAGTTTTAATTTCTTTTAATTCAGGAACTAAAACCATGTGTGTCACTTCAGCTTTGGTTGGTGCATTATATGATAAACAATTAATGTTTCTTGATGCAAAAAGGGGAGAAGATAATTTCTTTACTGGTGGAACTGAAAGTCTTAGACCTTTAAATCTTTATAGATATCGTGATACTTTAATAGTTCCAAAAGTAAAGTATTTATTTAATAATAATAGATTTGATGCTGCAAAAGCATTGATTGATCAAGTATCTTATGATGCAATGAATAAAGATTTATTTAAGGATATTTTTGATGGATATTATTATTTTGATAATGTACAATTTAATAAAGCATTTGATAAATTAAAAAACTTATATGAGCTGAATTCTCGAGAATATGGAGAATTTCAAAAGCAATTGAATCAAAATATCGACGCATTAAAGGATATTGTTAATAAAGAAAATGATAGATGTTATTATATTTTAGCTTCAATTTTAAATAATGCTAGACGTAGATTTGATGAAAATAAATTTGATGATGCTATAGCTAGACTTTATCGTAGTTTGGAATTAGTTGCCCAAATTCAACTTTATAATAAATATGGGATAATTACAGAAAATGTAGATATTGATATCTTAAGGAGAGATAAGATTAATTCAAAGTTCATAAATAGGGTAAAAAAACGAAAATTTAAACGTATAGCTTTAAAGGAAGATTATGAACTATTATTATATTATGGTGATGAATTAGGCAAGTTATATTATAAAAATAAAGATGAAATGATGGAATTATCAAATTATAGAAATGATTCTATTTTGGCCCATGGTTTAGTTTCATTAGATGATAAAAAATTTGATAAGCTAAATAAGAAAGTTTTTGAATTTGCAAGAGTTTTAAAACCCGATATTGATTATTATATAAAAAAAACTGAATTTCCAAAATTTATGGATTAGTAAAATAATTGAAAGATGAATTTATTTAAATTGTCAATAATTATGGATTAATTTATATACTTCATAAACACAATATTTAATTATATATTAATGTGAGTTGATTCGATGGGTAGGGATAAAACAGCATTATTCATGACGGTGGGTATTGGTGGTCAGAACAAAGAAAGTTTAGTTAATGGACTTTATACATGTATTGATAAAACAAACACTGATTTAATAGTATTTTTTGCATCTGAACAATCAATTGAAGGGATGATTCCTTTTATTAAAAAAGCATATTTAAAAGATAAACAAAGAGAACTCACCCACTCCAAAACAATTAAACTAGAAAATGTTGATGATTTTGATCATATTTTCAATAAAATAAAAAATGAAGTTTTAACTTATCAAGATGAGTATAAAATAATTATTAATTATAATTCCGGCACCAAAACTATGACTATGACTGCAGCTTTAATTTCAGCATTATATAATACAGATTTAATTTCAGTTATAGGTAAAAGAAATAATAAGGGATTTATTGAATCTAAAACAGAACAAATTAATTATTTAAATCTTTATCAATATTATGATGAGTTGTTAATTAATAAATTAAGAGAATATTTTAATAATAATAATTTTGAATCTGGAAAATTATTATTTAAAGATATTACTTCAAACAAAATCAATAAAGATGCATATGAAAAATTATTTAATGCATATTATGCTGCAGATAATGTAAATTTTGAAGAAACATTTGAAAATTTTGATTCTAAATTATTTAAAGAAGAATGTGAAGGTTTAGATAATAATCAATTAGATAATAATTCTAAAGCTTTTAATATAATCAATATTAAAAATAAAGATGGATCTTACCATTCAGAAAGAGACTATTATATTCTTGCTTCTATTCTAAATAATGCTAGGCGGAAATATGATGATAACAAATATGATGATGGAATTGCTAGATTATATCGTTCATTAGAACTTATTGCTCAGATTAGATTAAACAAAAAATATGGTATTGATGCTGGTAATGTTGATATTGCCCTTCTTGAAGATTATTCTGTTGATGAAAAATTTATTAAAAAAATAAAAAATAAAAAAGAAAAAAATATTTCTTTAAATGATGATTATATTTTGTTAAAATTATTGGATGATGAATTAGGAATATATTATGAAAAAAATTATAATAAAATTAGAAATATGTTAACCTTTAGAAATAATTCTATTTTAGCTCATGGTTTAGATTCATTATCAAAAGAACAATTTAAAAAATTTAATAATGAGGTTCTTAATATTGCACGTTTATTAAAACCAGATATTGATGATTTAATTAAATATACAAAGTTTCCAACATTTAAATTAGATTAATAGGGATATTATGGATAAATATCAAAAATTGAAATTAAATGTCTTATTTGAGGATATTTTTTTATTTTATAAAAAAGCATTTAATTCAAAAACTTTTGAAAATTTTGTCGACGAATTTATTAATAGATTTTTTCCAAATATTTTATTAGATGATGATGTTTCAATGAATATTATTAAAAAAGCAAATATTTTAAATAATTATGATTCTAATAATCTTGGTTTATCTTCAATTTTTTCTAAAATTTCTTTAAATGATTCAATTCCTAAAAAATATTATGTACCTTTAATGAAATTAGAATTAAATGAAAAAATATATCCTTCATTAGAATTTAAAAAAAAATCTGATTATATAACTTTATGGTTTAGTTTTATTAATGAGTTGGAATTTTTAAATAATCATATAAATTTTGATAATTTATTAGCACTATTAAAAAAATATACTTCTACTATTTGTTATAATGATGATATTTCATTATATGATCATCTTAAAATAACAAATGCATTGTCTAATTGCATATATTTACAATCCATAAATAAAGATATTAAAAATCCTTTTTTAATAATTAATGGCGATATTTCAGGTATCCAAAAATTTCTTTATAAAATTTCAAAACCTGGTAAAAAGAAACCAAGTATCAGTAAACGGTTAAGGGGAAGATCATTATACTTAACTTTATTAACAGAATCTATTGCCAATAGGATTATTTCAAAATTAAATTTAGATTCTACAAATATTATTTTTTGCAGTGGTGGAAGATTTACTATTATTGCTCCAAACATTGATAAAACTCATGATTTAATTAATGACTTGGAATCCAAATTAAATATTGAGTTTATAGATAAGTTTAATGCGGAATTATATTTAATTTTAGTTAGTCATGAAGTTTCATTTGATGATTTGATGGATTATAGTAATATATCATCTAAATCAAGAAAATTAATCAGTCAAAAGAAAAAACATAAATTTTTAGGACAATTTAAATATTTATTTAAAGAAGAAAAATTTAAAGATAATGACTTGAAATTATGTAAAATTTGTGGAAATAAGATTTTACATGGAGCATCTAACGAAGAACAGGAAATTTGTAATGAATGTAATTCTCAAGAGTTTTTTGGTAAAGTTGTTGCTAATGCAAAATATATTGTAATGTATGATAGTTTTGCTGATTATAAATCTACAATTTTTGGTTTAAATTATATGTTCTTTGGTTCTCAGGAAGAAGTAGTAAATTTTGTAAATTTAAATAATTATAATAATTTTTACATATATAAATTAAATGATACAAATTTTATTGATATTGCTGATAAAATTTATAATACTAATGTATCTTTTGATTTTAAGTTTATTGGGAATACAGTTCCAAATATTGATAATGAAATTTTAACTTTTAAACAGTTATCTGGATTAACAAAAGGTTTAAATAAAATTGGTGTTTTAAAGATGGATGTTGATGATTTGGGCGAAATTTTTTATAAAGGTTTTAATAATGATTCTAAATTAAATATATATAGAATTTCATCTCTTAGTTTCTTTTTAGATTTTTTCTTTTTAGGCTTAATAAATGATATTGCCAATGATTTTCGAGTTTATACTAATTGTGGTTCATATCGAGATGATTTTATTGAAATTAAAGTATATGATTGGGAGGGATATGAATCCTTTTTTAAACCTAAAGATAATTTTGATGTTCCAAAGGAACTAGAACGATTTTCAACTTCTACAATATATATTACTTATTCTGGAGGAGATGATTTACTTGTATTGGGTCCATATGATGATATTATAAATTTTTCAATTCTATTGCGAGATAAATTTAAATGTTGGACATGTTGTAATAATTCGATTACTATTTCAGCAGGAGTTGGTGTGTATAATTACATGTTTCCAATAGGAAATGCTTCAATTGAAGTTGAAAGTTTTTTAAATAAATCTAAGAACTGTGGTAAAGATAAAATTACCATATTTAATCAAACATTAAGTTGGGATGATGAAATTGACGAAGGTCAGGAGTTTAAGATTGTACCTGATGGCGATTATGAATTTGAAGTTAGCAATTTTGAACGTGGATATTACGAGGCAAAGGCAGGCTCGAAGATACCAAGTTGTGATCAGGCTGAATACGAATTAAGTATCGAATGGAAGGATGAGGATGGCGAAATTAGAACAAATAAGCTTACTCTCAGATTGAAGCTCACAAAGAAATTGCAGTGGCTTATTTATGAGTTCTTTGAAAGTATCGGACTTATTGAAAAAGGTTCAGGACCAAAGAAAATGCCATGGAAGGAAGCTGTTGGATGCAAGGGAATCTGTCGAGTTGGACACCACGATGCAAATGGTAAAAGCTTCAATGACGTTGTTAAGTGTTATCCTGTAGGGCTTGCACCAAAGGTTGTAGCTAACAAGGGTGTGTCTGACGAGTTTATGCAAATTCCAGAAGGAGCTGAGGAGGTGCCATGGAATTAAGACCTTATCAGAAGGAAGCTATCAAGGCGATTAAGCAAGGTTGGAACGAGCATCAGAAGGAACTTCTGGTGCTGCCAACAGGCACAGGAAAGACGGTTGTATTCAGCCAGATTGCCCACGATGAAAGCAAGAATGGCAGGGTGCTGATAATGGCACATCGAGATGAGCTTATAGAGCAAGCAAGAGCCAAGTACACGAGTTTAACAGGCGATGCAACCGCCAAGGAAAAAGCATCAGATACGTGCATTGGCTCAAGTGAAAGAGTAGTCGTTGGTAGCGTACAGACCATGCAAAGGGATAGACGCTTATCGAGATTTAGTCACGACTACTTCGATACTATTATAGTCGATGAAGCGCACCATTGCCTTTCCGACAGCTATAAGAACATACTTGAGCACTTTCCCGACGCG
>CACXWH010000009.1 GCA_902771225.1 uncultured Methanobrevibacter sp.
CGACCGGTTGTCTGATAAGGCATTGCCGGGCAGCTACGCGCTAGGTGATAAAGGCTGAAAGCATCTAAGCCTGAGGTATCCCCTGAAAATAGATTGCTTTTTGAGGACGCGAGTAGAAGACTTGTTTGATGGGGTAGGGATGTAAGCTTCGAGGTTTTTTTTCCGAGTTGTTTAGTCCGCTACTTCCAATTGTTCGCTTGCATTATTTTAATTTGTTAGTAGACTGGTACTGTTCTATTTATAATGGTATGGTTTAGTAGCAATTTGGTTAGGTGTTAACAGTTTGGGTGAAAGTTGCACTGATAATAATTCATTATTTTTCATTTTCATGTGTGATAGGTAAGTATTGCGGTCATAGCATGGGGGTTATACCTGGTCTCGTTTCGATCCCAGTAGTGAAGTCCTTTTGTGTTTTGTTTGTGTACTATGGTTTTCTATGCAGTAGTGAAGTCCTTTTGTGTTTTGTTTGTGTACTATGGTTTTCTATGGGAATTTCATTTCGCTGCAAGCTTTCTCTATTACAATTACTACTATTTTTTTGTTATTTTATTTCTAATTATTTATGTTGATATTTTTTTGGTGATTTTATGAAGGTTAAAGTTTTGGACACAACTTTACGGGATGGAGAACAAACACCAGGTGTTTCTTTAAATTCTATGGAAAAATTTAGAATTGCATCTAAACTTGATGAGATTGGTTTGGATTTTATTGAAGCGGGTTCTGCCATTACTTCAGAAGGTGAAAGAGAATCCATTAAAAATATTACTTCTCAAGGATTTAATGCAGAAATTTTAAGTTTTTCCAGACCATTGACTGTTGATATTGATTATTGTTTGGAGTGTGATGTTGATGCAGTTAATTTAGTTGTTCCTACTTCAGATTTACATGTTTTTGATAAATTAAAAATCACTAAAGATGAACTTGTTGAGATGTCTAATTCTGCAGTGGATTACTGTAAGGATCATGGTCTTACTATTGAGTTATCTGCTGAAGATGCTTCTCGAAGCAACCTAGATTTTTTAAAGAATGTCTTTTTAAATGCTATTGACCATGGTGCTGATAGAATTTGTGTATGTGATACTGTCGGTATTTTAACTCCATATTCTTCTTTTGAACTTTTCAATTCTTTAAGAGATATCAATGCACCAATATCTTGTCATTGCCATAATGATTTTGGTTTGGCAGTTGCCAATACTTTGGCTGCTCTTAAAGGTGGGGCTTGTGAGTTCCATTCTACAGTAAATGGTATTGGTGAACGTGCAGGCAATACTTCATTTGAAGAATCTATTGTTAGTATAGATAGATTATTGCCGGATTTTTCAACAGATATTAAAATTAATGAAATTTATGATTTGTCTAAACTTGTTGCTCGTTTAACGGGGGTTTATATCCAACCAAATAAAGCAATTGTTGGAGAAAATGCTTTCGCTCACGAGTCTGGCATTCATTCTGATGGGATTATTAAAAATTCTGCTACCTATGAACCTATGACTCCAGAACTTGTTGGCCGTAGCCGCAGATTCATCATAGGTAAACATATGGGGACCCATGGTTTGAATTCCCGATTAAATGAATTGGGTTTAAATGTTGATAAAGTTCAGCTTCAACATATCTGTGACAATATTAAAGAACTTGCAGATAAGGGTAAAACAGTTACAGATGTGGATTTGCAGGCAATTGC
Organism: uncultured Methanobrevibacter sp.; assembly: GCA_902771225.1. Lineage (GTDB taxonomy): Archaea > Methanobacteriota > Methanobacteria > Methanobacteriales > Methanobacteriaceae > Methanocatella. The sequence goes on from CACXWH010000009.1 coordinate 1,682, forward strand.
AGAAAATGTTTTGGATATTAATTATGAAGATAGAATAAAGTTAAAAGATGTCACTGTTGTTTCCGGTAAAAAAGTAATGCCTACAGCTTCTGTTAAATTGAATATTGATGGTGAAGAAATTTTAAATGCTGGTGTGGGTATCGGCCCTGTTGATGCAGCAATCAATGCTATAAACTCTCTTGAGATGTTTGATGATATTGATTTTATAGAATATCACGTAGACGCTATTACTGGTGGTACTGATGCACTTATTGATGTAATTATTAAGCTTCAAAAAGGAGATAGGATTATTTCTGCAAGAGGAACTGAACCGGATATTATTGATGCCAGTGTTAAGGCATATATTTCTGGGGTAAATAGGTTACTTCAAGAGTAGGGTTATTTATGAATTTACAGATTTTAGGTTTTAAGGGTAATATCGCTTCTGTTAGTGATACTTTAAATTATATTAATTCTATTAAAAAAGATTCAGAAGTTATTCAATTGTTAAATGCCGATGCTGTTGCTGGTAGAAGACATGTTGAACATGGTGTTAATCAAGCTTTTCTCGCCTTTGAACGTGATGAAAATCTTGCTAATGATTTAAGTGTTGAAATATGTCTTAGATGTTCTGCTCAAAGACAGATTTCTAAGGCTTTTAATTTATTGGGTTTAAAAGAAGGTCAAATGAATTTATGTGCAATTTTAATTGATTGTGATGATTATACTTCCCAGTTATCTTCTCTATTTACTTTAGATGATAGTGTTTTACTTCCGGATGTTGATATATTAAAGGAAGTTTATGATATTGGTGAGGATGAGTTGGAAATTGTTGATGTTGAGGATATTTTAATTGATAGAATTTCTAGACTTGTTGTAGATTATTAACTGCTTTAATTATTTTGTTTAAATATTCTTTTTCAAGACAATTGTAATTTAGATTTTTAATCTCTATGGAGATTGCTTTTGTTTTTACTCTATTGTAATTTGGACATTTATTTATAAAGCCACTTTTGTTTATTGGTAATTGCTTTTTCAACTCCCAAGTTTTTTGCTTTGCATCATCGTCGCGTATAATTAAATTAACACCTCTTTTATTGGCATGTATCACATTAGGTATATGTTTTTTTAAATAGTCTGTTGCATTTAATGTAAGTTGTAGATTATTATTAACATTTTTAAGTTCTTCATATATACCGCTTGAAATAATTTTATTAGTTTTGCTTAATTTTAATGGAAGTGATGTCTCATTAAAAAGATTTTCATCATTCGTTGCAATAAATCCTCCGCTTCCAACATTAATAATTTTAGGTTGGCCTGTTGAAGCAATAACTATATCTGAATATTTACAATTACCCATTAATCTTTTTTCATCACCAATTCCTGCTGAAGCATCTTCAATTATGGTGATTCCATGATTTCTGCAATACTTAGAAATTGATTTTATATCTTGTTCTGCAGTATAACCTGCAAAACTAGTAAAGATTAATGCTGAATTATCTTTAAGTTCTAAATCATCCATATCTTTCGGATTAATAAGACCAAAATCTGTTTTAAGAGTAATAATGTTTTTACCTAAAAATTTTGCAATCTGTTTAAATCCATGCCATCCTCCCTGATCGGGAATTAAAATATCTCCTTTAATAGAACTTAATGCAACAAAAATGCTGTTATTGCCACTTGAAGTGATTTTTGAAAATTCTGAATTTGTCAGTTCACAAATTTTATTTTCACATTCATTTTCAAAATCAGTATTCTCAAGGTTTCCTGATGCCACCTCAGACATAATATGTTTGGTTTTATCGCTTGGAGTTTTAAATTCAAATGTCATAATATCATTTCTTAAAATACATATCAAGAGTGGTCTGTTTTGTGTGAAGCATTTCATTCAGCAATGTTCCTTGATTTACAAATTCTTTAACAGGTATTCGAAGTTTTGTTCCAGCATATCTTAAGCAATCTTCCAATGTTTCAAATTCAAGGTAAGGTCTAGACATTGCCTCTTTAATATTTTCACGAACATTAAACACACCTAATGGAACATAATTTTCATATGCTTCTCTTAAAATTATCAACCCTGATTGTTTTTTAATTTTAGAAAGGTAATCAAGAACTACCATTTTTGCAGTGTAATAGCATCCGCCTACTCTGGAATATTCTTTCTTCCCTCCATTTGTTTCATAATCTGAAAATATTAATCTTTCATTTTTTATTATTTTAATAAATGCCTCATACCATTCATATTGCCATTCTGTTGGGGTTAAAATAATTACATAATAAGTGTTTAGAGCTCCAAATTCAAATACTCTGTAGGTATCCAGTCTTTCAAATTTCCTTACATCTTTTAAAAATTCATCTGCAAGTGTTGAATCACATGCTGTAATTGACCAACGTGTAGGAACTAGTTTTCTTCTATTTTTAGTACCAATCGCACCAACGGAAAATGCTTTTTGCATTGCTGTAAATGGAACATCTTTATCATGAAGATTCATTACAGCTTCTGTAGCTTTCAAGTCCGTATCGTAAAATGTTTTTTCAAGTTGCTTATCCCATCTAACTGCATCAATATCAAATTTTTCAATTACTGCACTTGGACCATGAGGTGTACTGTCTTCGGTAATCATAGATCCTGTTGGTGTTTTTCCAAAAGTAGCTTCGCTGTCAATTGATTTTGATGCTAGTGATATGTCCTGTAATTTTTCTACAAAAGGATTTTCCAAATCATCAATTTTAATTAATTGCTTTCCGCGTACAAGACTCATTCTATAGTTAATAATGTCTTCCTGCTGTTTGTTTTGGCCAATCCATGATTCAGGCGAGTCCATAATTGAAGTATCTCCGACTTCATTAACCATCATGGGTCCGGCATAAACTTTCGGATAAGACCATCTTCCAATAAAAACAGAGGGTGGTGTACTTCCTTCAAGATTTTTTCCAATATTAACAGATTTCATTTGGATTTGTTCTGTTAATTTGGCTAAATAAGCATTTTTAGTTGTTTTCATAATAAATAAAAAAAGTTAAGAGATATAATCTCTTATTTAACAAAATTCGATAGTTGCAGGTGGTTTGTCACTTATTGATAAAGCAACATGTGTTACTTCGGAAATTTCAGAAGTTATCCTTTTTGATATGGTTTGAACTACATTCCAAGGTAATTCTGGAACATAAGCAGTCATTGCATCAACAGAGTTGACAATTCTTACAATAACTAAATATCCAAAGTCTCTTTGATCTCCTTTCACGCCTGTAGCTTTACTATCAGTTAAAACTGCAAAGTATTGCCATACTTCTTCGTCAAGGCCTGCTTTTTCAACTTCATCACAAACAATTTTATTTGCCTTTCTGCAAACTTCAACATTTTCTCTAGTTAAGTCTCCAATGACTCTTACGCCAAGTCCTGGTCCTGGGAAAGGTTGTCTGTAAACAGTTGTTTTTGGAAGGTCTAATTCATCACCAATTTCTCTTACTTCATCTTTGTATAAGTCGCGGATTGGTTCACATAATTCCAATTCCATTCCACTTGGAAGAGCTAAATTGTGGTGTGATTTAATTTTTCCATCACTTTCAATCCAATCTGGTGCTATTGTTCCCTGTACTAAGAATTTAGCTCCGGATTTAATAGCTTCTCTTTCAAACACTTCAATAAATACTCTTCCGATGATTTTTCTTTTTTCTTCCGGGTCTTCAACACCAGCAAGTTGGTCCATAAATTCGTCTGAAGCATCAATAAATTTAAAGTTTAATCTGTCTTTAAATGTGTTGGTTACTTGTTCAACTTCACCTTCTCTTAAAAGACCATGATCGACAAAAACTGCAGTTAAATTATCTCCGATTGCTTCTTGAACTAAAACGGAACAAACTGAACTGTCAACCCCGCCGGAAAGTGCAATAATTGCTTTTTCATCTCCGATTTGGTCTTTAATTTTTTGAATTGCATCTTCAATAAATTCCTTTGGACTTAACATTTTATTCCTCATCCTCTTCTTCGTAATCTTCAATAATCTGTTTAATCATAGCTTCCAATCCATTGTCATTACCGGCTTCGATAGCTTCGAATATTTCATCATATTTGACGAATTTTTCTAATTTTACGGATTTAGCTCCGATTCCTGAAATTCTAAATCCATATTCTTCATCACCAATTTCTATATTAACATATTGTCTTTTTAAACCGGCTTTGTTGTCTTGTGCTTTTTGTGCTAAGTCTTCTGCATTGTCAATCATTATTACACCTTATTTTTTACATATTTTATAGAAGTTTTCAAATATCTGTGATCCTTTTGGGGTGTGATGTACTTCTGGGTGGAACTGTATTCCATATACATCTTTGGTTTTATGTTTAAAGGATTCAATATCACATAATTTTGAATTAGCTAAAATTTCAAATTCATTCGGAATGCTTTTAACTTCATCTTTATGTGATGACCAAACCGCCATTTCTGGGGCCAGATTTTCAAACAAATTTTCATCATTGATAATATTGATTTGAACTTGAGCATAACTTTCAGTGTTGGAAGTTGAAACTTCCCCACCATAACTTTTAGCAATTAACTGATGGCCTAAACATATTCCTAAAGTAGGTATGTCAAAATGTTTAATGTATTCTTCACTGTTTCCAGCACCTTCAATTGAAGGACCGCCACCTAAAATTAATCCTGTTGGATTTTTAGATTCCATTTCTTCAATACTTAATGTATTGGGAACTAATTCGGATTCAATTTTAAGATATTGTAAACTACGTTGAATTCTATGGTTGTATTGGCCTTTATTATTAACTACTAATATTGTCATATTATGCTCCAAAATATTATGATATTATTTTTGGTTTTTTTCATTTATTATACTTTGTATCAAAATTTATATCAACTGTTTCAAAAATTTCAAATCAACAGAGTTAAGGTATAAAACTCATATAAAGTAATTTCTTTATATTATTTATCTATTTTAAACTAAATTATTAATCATGAGGTGAAAAATTAATGCACTTCGATGATTTTGACAAGGAAATGAGAAAATACGAAGAATCAATAGACCAATATATTCCTGAAGACAAATATATTGTTGTTCGTCTCGATGGACGCTCATTTACTCGTTTGACTAAAAGAGTATGCAAATTCAAGGTGCCATTCGATGAAAAGTTTAGGGATTTAATGACCGATACTGTTAAATCATTAATGGAAAGTGGTTTTAAAATTGTATACGGTTATACTGAAAGTGATGAGATTTCACTTTTATTCCATCCTAGTGAGGATACTTTTTCAAGAAAGGTGAGAAAAATTAATACAACTCTTGCAGGAGAAGCCAGCGCAGCTTTTTCACTTAACATTGGACAAATTGCAACTTTTGACAGCCGTGTAGTACCGCTTCCAGATAAAAAAAGAGTAGGGGACTACTTCAGATGGAGACAGGAAGATTCCCTCAGAAACGCCTTGCAGGGATACTGTTATTGGACTTTAAGGGATGAAGGAAAAACTGCATCTCAGGCTTCCAGAATCCTTAACCGTAAAGGTGTTAAGTTTAAAAAAGATCTTTTGGCTGAAAAGGGCATTGATTTTGACAGTGTTCCAAACTGGCAAAGATATGGGTGTGGCATCTACTTTAAAGAAATTGAAAGAGAAGGATTCAACCCAATTAAAAACGAAAAAGTAATTGCAAAAAGAAGAGAACTCTTTGTGGATTACGAAATCCCCTATGGGGTTGAATACAAAGATTATGTTTTGGAATTTTTAGAGGATGATGTCTAATCAAGACAATCATCACTTTTTTTTGAATTGAATGAAAAATATGTATAAAACTAAATTCTCTTATTAAACTAAAAATATATGCAGCAGAGTAATTAGTTACTGTTATGAAAAATTGGATGGAACTTGTCTGATATTGTACTCTCTAAAAGACCATAATGGCAATATCATCGAAATTATACCTAAAACAAGAGGAAGGGTTGTTGCCGATAGGGATTTCATTGAACTACTCAATAAGATTGACCAAACTTCGATAAATGAATATTACTCAAAAAATGACGGAATCCTAATGTTTGAATTGTATGGAAAATTGAATCCCCATTTTATTCAATATGGTGAGGATATTGATGTTAAGCTGATTGCTGTTTATGAAAATTCTCAATTCACACCAACAAATCCTATTGAAAAGCCTGATTTGGTCTTTTCTCTTGAATATGATGGAAACTGGATAATCAATGTCAGAAGTAAAAATTTTAAAAAGTATTTTGGCAATGATAAATACATTTTCTCCACAAATAGGGATGCAATTAATGGAATGTATCAGCTGCTGATTGATTTAAATGAAAAACATGAAAAATTGGTTGGTAAAAAAGCAATTGAAGGTGTAATTATCAATACCTTAAACATTAACGGACACCCTAAATGGATTAAAATTAAACCTGGAATGGGAAATAAAGACAAGGTAATCATGGAAAGCAGCATTAAAAAGGAAGTGTTAAAATATTTTGATGAATACGGATCTGAAGTGCTTACACTTTACAACAATAATGAAAATCTTCATACAGAATATATCTATCAAATGCTTGAGGAAGAATTCTCCAGAAAAGTAATTGATGAATATGCTGATAAAATAGAAGAGATTTTCATGGAATTCTGGAATAAAAGAGTCCACGAAAATATTAACACAATCTCTGATGATTTAATTGATGAATATGCAAATTGGGGCATTGATTACTGCATGAATGTCTTTGACAAAAAATATCCTATGAAAAGGGATGAATCTGATAAGTTGTATGCTTTACTGGAAGAGAAGATGTTGAAGTATGGATTTGATGTTTAATGAATTCATTTATTATAAAAAAATGAATTGAACATATTTCAAATAACAAAAAAATATTCATATAAATAAATTCCATATATGTTAATTAATGGTAATCTTTTTTCAGAGATTTCTAAAAAAATTAATTGGGGGAAAATATATGGATAAAAAATTTAAAATAATCTGCATTATTGCTGTAATTCTTATATTGGGATTTGCAATATATTCTATAACTCCATTGAATCGAAGTTATAGTATAGATAATGCAAATATGGATTTAATAATAGACAAGTATGGAAAACTGCATGTAGATGAAGTTTATGATTATTCGTTTAATGGGGAATATAATGGAGTTTATAGGGACATACCATTAAAATATGGTGAAAGCATTAGGAATATAAAAGTTTCGGCTGAAGGGGCATATCCTGTTGTAGAGAAAAATGAAACTGGAAATTATGAACGTTTAAAAATCTATTTATATTCTGATCAACAGCATACTCAAAAAATAAAGGATTGCAATGTGCGTGTTCATATTGGCTATGATATGAATAAGGTTGTTAAGGTATATGATGATGTTGGAGTTCTCCAATATAAGCTATGGGATAAGCAATGGGATGTTGGAGTGAAACATATGGATGTTAAAGTCCATCTTCCGGGAGATACTGGCAATTCTTATTATATCAATCCTGAAAAATTCACAAAATCAAGTTCGATGGATGGAAATACAATATCTATTGTCTCAAATGGTGTTTCTAAAGGAGAAATATATGAATTGCTTGTATTTATGCCAAGAGATGAGCTTACAAGGTCTGCATCATATGCATATCACCATAATGGTACTGGTAAGGAGATGATTTTAAATAATTTGAATAGTAGTCTTAATGAGAAAAACTTTTGGGATACATTTTGCACTATTTTTACTCTGTTGGTATTCATAGGTCCTGCCATTGTAATATGTGCTTATATAAAATATGGAAGGGAGCCGAAAGTTGATTACGATGGAATCTATGAAAGGGAATTGCCTTCAGATGATCCTCCTGAAATTGTAAATGCAATATTTTCACAAAGTCATGTTATCGGAACACCGGATATGGAGGGATTTGAAGCATCTATTTTGAATATCATTGATAAAAAAGTATTTGAAATTAATACTCAAGAAAATGAAGATTCTGATGAGGCTGATGTTGTGTTGACTATTAAAAACGATAAGAAGGATGAATTGTCTTCAAGTGAACAAATAATATTTGAAACACTATCTCACTTTGCAACAGATGATGCTTTAAATTTATCAGATTTACGTAAAAAATTAACTAATGAAACTAATGCTAAATGGTTTATGGAACATTTCAAATCATGGAAAGATCAAGTAAAAGATGAAAATAAGGAATATTCGAAAAAATACTTTAATACCAAAGGTTCAGATATTTCATCAGCCGTAGGTCTTTTTGGATTTATTATAGCTGTAATAGCATTTTGTTGCTGTTTAATATTTATACCACTTCAGGAAGCTAGAATATGGTGCGCTAAAATGTCAGTACTTATTGGTATAATATCTATACTTATCTTTTTCTTGCCTGCAGATTATGTTGGGCAGTGGACTTATGAAGGCAGGGTGCTTCATCTTAAATGGAAAAATTTCAAGAAATTTCTAGAAGATAATAGTTTAATTGAGGAACATCCTCCGGAATCAATAGTTATTTGGAAAAAGTATCTGATTTATGGTGCTGCTTTAGGAATAGCCGATAAAGTTTATGATTCAATGAAGCTTCAGATACCTAATGTTGGTGAGTATGATGATGGTGTATTTGTATATCATTCATGTGATGGGTTTACATCTATGCATTCTGCAATAAAGACCGGTGAATATTGGGCCAACCCGCCATCAGACAGTGATGGAGGTTCGGGCGGATCCGGTGGCTTCGGAGGAGGTTCCGGAGGTGGAGGTGGTGGAGCGTTCTAGTTCCACCATTTTTCCTTGAAAACTTAAAAGTGAATTATAATCAAATAGCTTTTTGAAAGTGACAATTTATATAGTATATAAAATATAATAAATTTACATGGAAGCAAAGGATTTGGCATTTATAATTATTGCAATTTTAGTTGCGGTTGTAATTTTAAAAATATTTATGTGGTTATTGCCAGTAATTGTAGTCTTATTAATAGCATTTTTTATTTATATTTTCTTATCTGAAAGGTATAATTAGAAAACAGGTTTAATCTTGGTTGTTTAATTAGTTATCAATATTCTATTTATTTTATTGAAAAAAAGAAAAAGTATGATGAATTTAATCATCATTTTTATTATATCTTATATATCCATAACATAAAATTGCTAAAATAATTATGATTGCAATAATGTATGGTACTGGAGATGTTATTGATTTTTTTACATTTTCATTTCTAACAATCTCATGTGCAGTTTGACCGTTATCAGCACTGTTTGGTGATAAATCTCTATTTGCTTCACTCGTTTGTGATGGATTTTTACCAACGTCAGTATTTTGGATTACGGTTGAATTACTTACTGCATTTTCAACAAGATTTTCAAAAGAATCTTGGATTTCTATTTGTTCAACAGTATTAATTTCTGCATTTTTATTTACCACATTTGTTGTGTTTGTTTGTTGTGGATTTTCTGGTGTTGTATCTTCTTTTGTTTCTGGTATTGTAGTATTTGTTTGTTGTGGATTTTCTGGTGTTGTATCTTCTTTTGTTTCTGGTATTGTAGTATTTGTTTGTTGTTGATTTTCTTGTGTTTTTGTATCTTCTTTTGTTTCTGGTGTTGTACTATTTGTTTGTTGTTGATTTTCTGGAATTTCGTGATGATCAGGTCTTTTTTCGGGAACATGGGGAACGTTATCTGCGGGTTTAATTCTTTCTACAGGATTTTTAGTGACTATTTTTCCATTATTATCAATAAATTTAGTTGGCATTTTAATCAAATCATTTGTAATAAATGCATTCGCCCATTCATCACTAGTGGGATTAATATCCCAGCGGTTTCCATTAAAATTAGTATCTGTTGCAGTTGTCTCATCAACATAGATTAAAGATCCTTGTTTAGCATAATTTCCTTCGATGTAGTTGTTTTCAAAAATCACTGTTGATGGGATGTGGGGTGTTTCTTCAGCAATAAATAGAACACCTCCTTTTCTAGTACCAGTATTATTAATAATATTGGAATTAGTAACTGTTAGGGGACCTGATGTAATCATAGCACCCCCTTGTGTTCCTGCATTATTATTACTAATATTACAGTTATTCACGTTTAATTCTCCAGGCCAGTTATAAAGCGCACCACCCCATTCTTTTGCAGTATTATTGTCAAAAGTACAGTTTTCAGTTGTTGTTTTTGAATAAACACCTACGCGAAGAGCTCCTCCATCACGGTCTGCATAATTACGGCTGAAATAAGAATTATAAACATATGAGTTTCCCCAATATGTATTGAGTGCACCGCCATCGTGGTATGCTTTGTTATTTATAAAATTACAATTTGTAGCATTTAAAAATCCATAATTCGTGAAAACTTCCCATTTTATTCTATGTTGTTCTCCACCAATTGAAATAGCTCCACCATTAACTGTTGCAGTATTGTTGATAAAATTACAACTATCTACATATATTTGCCCTCCTAATTCGGAGTGGATAGCTCCGCCATGTTCTGGGCTGTTTCCATTGATAAAAGTAATATTAAAGAACTTTACTTGACTTACAGAATTAATTAATATGATTGAATTTGAATGATTACCATCAATTATCACTTCATCTGCACTTCCCATTCCTTGTAAAGAAATATTTTTATTAATTTCGATACCTGATTCAACATATGTTCCGGGTGTTAAATAGATAGTATCCATGTCATTAGCATTATTTACTGTATCTTGTATTGACATAGTGTTATCTATTGTTACATTTTCAGCATTAACACATGGAATCATCAATAAACATAAAAAAATTAATAATATAAACCTTTTTTTCATATTTTCACCCCCTTCATCGTTTTATGTTAGATTTATATTATATTGTTATTAATATATTTTACTATCGAAAAATTTTATTTTTTTTTTTAAATTTTTAATTTAATTTATTTTTTTTATTTTAATAATTGATTAAATTTATATATTTTAGTTAATTTTAGTTTTTATTTTTTTATTTTTAAATTATTCTATTTATTTTAGTTTTTATTTTATCGTTATGAAATATTATTTATTTTTGTATATTTTTAGTTACTAAAATTATTTAACATAGATTTTTTTGTCATGAAAAAGATGATGCTTTAAATAATGTTAATTTAAAAAAAGAATTTTTAATCTAAAAGAGATAATTTAGGTGTTTATTCGCACACTAAACACCTGTACTTTGAAAATTATTTGGCAGATAATTTTCATCATGTTTATTAAATCAGCAATTGTAAGAACTAATTTAATAATTTGAAGAGTTATATGAACAATAATATATATAAGCAATGTTTTTTAGGTCATCCTAAATTTTACATTACTTGTTATAATGTTGGAGTTTATCATATATAAAACTTCCTATTTTTTTAGGCGAACCTAAATATTAAATTATTTATACTCCTCATTTTAATACTAATAACAAGCTTAACTTAGTTAAGTTTTTTACATATTGTAGGTGATAGAATGTCCATATATGATTTTGAAGTAAAAGATGGTGAAGGAAATACAGTTTCTCTAAGTGAATACAAAGATAAAGTATTGTTAATTGTTAATTCTGCAATAAAATGTGGTTTCACTCCACAATACACAGAATTAAATGAAATTTATGCAGAATTTAACGAACAGGGTTTTGAAATCTTGGATTTTCCATGCAATCAATTTGGTAAACAGGCACCAGGTTCAACTGAAGAAATTACCGAAGTTTGCCGCAACAAATGGTTGGTGCCTTATAAAATATTTGATAAAATTGATGTAAACGGTGAAAATGCAGATCCATTATATGAATATCTTAAAAACGAACAACCATTCACTGACATTACAGGAAAAGGTGCAACAAAACTTAAAATAGTTTTAAAAGCAATGGACAGACATTACAAGGATAACAACGATATTAAATGGAACTTTACCAAATTTTTAGTTGACCGTCAAGGAAATGTTGTTCGACGATTTGAACCGACTGAAGATTTAAATGATGTTAAAAATGCAATTAAAGATTTATTATAATCTTTAATTTTTTTTAGGGTATGTTAATATGGAAAAATATGATATTATTATTGTAGGTGCTGGACCCGGAGGACTTACTGCAGGAATTTATGCCGGCCGTCAGGGAACAAGGAATTTGATTCTTGATAAGGGGTTTGCCGGAGGATTAGGCCGCGAAGTTCCTGAAATGGAAAATTATCCTGGTTTTGACAATATTTCTGGGATGGAGTTAATTGATAAAATGAAGTCTCAGGCTATAAAAAACTGTGAACTTCATGAAAATGAAAATGTCCTTGAAATAATTAAAACGGATGATGAATACAGATTCACCATCAAAACAGATAAAAATTCATATTTAAGTAAAACTATTATTTTAGCAACAGGAAGCTCACACAGACAACTCAATGCTAAAGGGGAAGAAGAGTTTAAAGGAAAAGGTGTCAGCTACTGCGCTACATGTGATGGATTTTTCTTCCAGGGAAGAGATATCATAATGGTGGGCGGAGGAAACAGTGCCCTTCAGGAAGCTTTATATCTAGATAACTTGGGAGCAAATGTTACATTGGTTCACAGAAGAGATGAATTCAGAGCTCAAAAACACTTGCAGAATCAAATTAAAGAAGAAGGTATTAATGTAATTTATAATGCTGTTGTTGAAGAAATAAAAGGTGACATGCTTGTCGAATCAGTTGTTTTAAAAGACACCCAAACGGGTGTATTAACTGACCTTCCAATAAATGGAATATTCATAAGCATAGGTTATATTCCCCACACGGAACTTGCAAAACAATTGGGTGTTAATTTAGATGAGTCAGACCATATTATAATTGACAAAGAACAAAAAACCAATATTGATTATGTATATGCAATCGGTGATGTCTGTGTCGGCCTAAAACAGTGGGTTGTGGCATGTGGTGAGGGTGCAGTTGCAGCAACTTCAGCATACCATGATTTAAAAAATAGTTAAAACTCTCAAAAGGAGAGTTTTATATTAATTTTTGAATTTCTTCACGTACAATCTTATTAACCATACCACCATCAGCTTTACCTTTAAGTTCTTTCATACACATTCCCATTAAAGGTCCCATAGCTCCCATTTGACGTTCTTTAACCATTCCTTCATTTTGAGCTACAATATCTGCTATGATTTTAGTCACGTCATCTTCACTCATCATGGTTAAATTGTTTTTCTCTGCTATTTCAGTTATTTCAACATCTGGTGTTTTAATTGTTTCAACTGTTAATTTACGTACACTGTCTTTTGCAATTTTACCTTTTGCCAATAAAGTAAATATTCCTTTAAAGTGATTTAGAGTTAGCACATCAATATCGTAGCCTTCCCTTTTGATTTCACGCAAATCATATGCAAGAAGTGATGCTACAGGTGTTGCATCTGCATCAGTGTCAGCTAAAATTGCTTCAAACATATCTGCTTCCTGTCTTTTAACGAGCTGTGTTGCCAAATCTTCACTTAATTTGTATTCTTCAATAATTCTAGCCTGTTTTACATCAGGCAACTCAGGTAAATTATTGGCAATTGGTTCAATTCTATCTGAAGTAATCTTGAATAATGGTATATCAGTTTCAAGATACATCCTGTTTGCTGTTGGAAGAGGTCTCATATATTCGGTGTTACCGTCATCCAATGCTTTACGGGTTTCTTCAACAACACCATCAAGACCTAAAGCAGCTCTTCTTTTAACTTCTTCTAATGCTGATATTGCAATATCCTCATCATGAGCTACAATGATAAATGCATCATCTTCGCCAATATTTAAGAATTCTGAGACTTTATCAACTTCTTCTTGAGTAATACCATAAGCAGGCAATTCATCTGAGTGGAAAATACCGGAAACTCCACGTTTTTTAGCATAACTTGCAATTTCAGTACCAAATCTTCTGCCAGGTTGTACTTCACGGCCGATTAATCCAGAATATCCTTTCAATACAACAGCTTTAATGCTTTCAGCTGACTTTAAAATTTTAGATTCAGTATCTGTAAATAATTCGTCTAAATCATGAATTTCTTCTAAAACACATGCGTTTCTACTTTCAAGTTTTTCTTTAATGTCAATTAATACTAGCTGCCTTTGAACTTCACGTTCTACAATTTCTGCCATTAAATCTAAATCTTGAACACCTTTTATTTCAACACGAGCACCTTTTGCAATAGAAATGTTTAAATCTTGTCTTATAGTTCCGAGTCCTCTTTTTACATTAGTGCTTCTTAAGATTTGTCCAAGCATGTATGCAACTTCGCGAACTTGGGCAGGATCATGCATGGAAGGGTCTGTTGTAATTTCAGCTAAAGGTATTCCTAATCTATCTAATCTGAATTCAGTAAATCCGTCTTGGGTTTCAATTCTTCTTGCAGCATCTTCTTCCAAACCTAAACTTTCAATAACAACTCTTCCATAAGGCGTATCTAAATATCCGTCTGTTGCCACCATACCTGTTCTTTGAAATCCTCCAGTATTACTCCCATCAATAACCTGTTTTCTCATTGTATGGAATTCATCTACAATATGCATATTCATTAAGCATGCAATTGTAATACAAATGTCAAGTGCTTCTTCATTCAAACTGTGAGGCGGTTCATCATCATTTTCAACAAGACAAGTGTGTTTTTCAAAGTTTTCATATTTGAAATTAAGGCCTCTTAAGGATTCTTGCAGTGCAGCCCGGTCGATTTCCCCAAGTTCTGATTGGGTTGGTCTTAATTTTCGTTGAATTAATTCAGTGTAATCGTCATCTACAAGCTCTGTTTTACATGGACAGAATAATTTATGCTCACTGTTTAACTGTTGGTGAATTTCAAGTCCCATTTTTAATCCTAATTCGTTATAATCCATATTATCACCTTAATTTAAGAAATCTTTAATTGATGATTTAACACCAAATTCACCTGCAATGTTAGTTTGCATAATCTCTTTTATTTTATTGTAATCGTCACTTTGACCTAATGCCCAACTTAATTTTACATATGTGGTTTCAGGAGTCATATCTAGTGCAGAAATTACTCCAGCATCAATTATATTACGTCCTGTTGAGTAAACATTCATGTTAACTCTTCCATATAGGCATTGGGATGTCATAACTATTGGTATGTTTTCATCTTTTGCCCTTTTAAATGAATCAACCAATTCATTTGGAACATGTCCAAGTCCAGTTCCTTCAATAACAAGACCTTTATAACCTTTATCAATATGATATTCAATAAAGTCTTTTGAAATCCCCGGAAAAATTTTTATAAATCCAACTTTTTCTTCAATATCAGTATTGAGTTCCAATTCATTTTCTCCACGTTTAGTATACGCATAATCTGGATTAATGTTAATTTTTTTATTTTGAATTTTAGCTATTGGTTGAGCATTAATGCTTCTAAAGGTATCTCTTCTTGAAGTATGCATTTTTCTTACTTTTGTACCTTTGTGCAGGTAAGTGTACTCATCATTTAAACTTCCGTGCATACAGACACAAACTTCTGCAATATCTGATTTTGCAGCAATAACTGAATCAATTAAATTGATGTTGGCATCACTTGAAGGTCTGTCTGAACTTCTCTGCGCACCTGTAATTATTATAGGCACGGGTGTTTTCAACATGAAACTTAATGCGGCTGAAGTATAGTGCATTGTATCAGTACCATGAGCTATTACAACTCCATCAGCACCATTGGAAATGTCATTTGCAATTTCTTCAGCAGCCTTAACCCAGTATTCTGGTTTCATGTCTTCACTTAAAATATTATATAATGCCTTAACATTGTAGTTAGCATAATCTAATAATTCAGGATTGGCCTTTACTAAATCTGATGCAGTAAATGCTGGGTGCACTGCCCCTGTTCTATAATCAATAACAGATGATACTGTACCTCCTGTAGATACAATTGAAATGTTTTGTTTGGAGGGGTCGTTTGGGATTTCAGTTTCTCCAAATCCAATTTTTGGTTTTTCTCCTTTTTCAACGAGTTCAGCAGTAGTATCTTCAATAGCTATGCCAATGTTATAACCGCTGGATAATTTTAAAACTAAATATCCATCCTCAGCATCTTCAGGTCTATCAAGTAAAATTCCAGTATAGGAGATATCTTTTTTATTAACTTTGATTGTATCTCCTATTCCTAAATTGTAATTTTCTATATATTTTTTAGTATTTTCTTTATATGTCATCAAATCACACTATGAATTGTTTTTAATCCATTCTGCTCCAGCTTTCAATACTTCAATATTCACGTCTATAACTTTTGGTTTAGAAGCAAACATTTCACGGATAGCATTTTCATAAGATTCACGTTTTAAAACATCACCTAACTCAGTTAAAGCACCTAAAAGTGCAGTATTGGCAGTTCTTGCATTTCCATGTTCTTCAGCAATATCTACACAAGGCATTGCAATAACTTTCACATCCTTATCAGTTTCAAACTCACCTATTTTTGCATCGTAAAGTATAACTCCTCCATCCTTAACATCTTTTGAGAATTGTTCAAGGGAAGGTTTATTTAAAGCAATGAGGATATCAATATCATCAACAACGGGAGTTCCTATTGTTTCGTTTGAAATTACAACAGAACAATTGGATTTTCCTCCTCTTTGTTCTGGTCCATAACTTGGATACCAGGATACATGTTTTCCTTCAGCACATGCTGCTTGTGCTATTGTAAGTCCTGCGCTTAAAACTCCTTGTCCACCAAATCCGGAAACTTTTATACTTAATGGATTAATATCATCATCAACATAGCCAGAATCACCGCTTCTATTAACATTAAATATTTTATCTAATGATTCAGTAGAAAAGTCGCTAGCTGGTCTTTGAATTGGTTCTCTTTTATATAAATCATTTCTGAAGTTTTTGACAGGGAATTCTTTTTCCATTTGTTCTTCAATAAATTTTTGTGCACTTGTCACATCTTGTTTTAAGTTTGTAGGACATGGAGATAATATTTCTATAAATGAATATCCTTTTCCTTCTTTTTGAACAGTCAATGCCTGTTTAATTGCAAATTTTGCTAGCCTAATTTTTAAAGGATTAGCCAGGGAAACCCTTTCAATATATACTGGAGCTTTTAAAGTATTAATTAACTCACACATGTGGGTAGGATGTCCGGTATAGTTAGGATCTCTTCCAGTTTGACAAGTTACTGTTTTTTCTCCGATTAATGTTGTTGGAGCCATTTGTCCACCTGTCATTCCATAAACTGTATTGTTTATGAAGAATACTGCAATTTTTTCTCCCCTGTTTGCAGCCTGTAATGTTTCATTTAATCCGATGGATGCTAAATCCCCATCTCCTTGGTAGCTCATTACAATTGCATTATCTTCAGCTCTTGAAATGCCTGTTGCTACTGCAGGTGCTCTTCCATGTGCAGTTTGGAAGTTTCCACAGTTAAAGTAGAAATATGCATATACTGAACATCCTACAGGAGATATCATAACACATCTTTCTTGAATTCCAAGTTCGTCCATACACTCAGCTATTAATTTATGTATAATTCCATGTCCACAACCAGCACAATAATGGGTTGATTGAATATTTGTTCCTTTTCTAGGATATTCTTCTAAAAGGGATTGTGGATTTCTACGTATTTGTAATTCATAATCTTTATTATTTAATTCTTGTTCACTCATTTTTCCACATCCTTAATCGATTATATTTTGACTGGCTTTTTCTTCACTTCTTTCAGTGTCTATGTTTTCATCTTCAAAGCCAGCTATTTCATAAATCTTTGCAAGCACATTTTTTAGCTCGATTAAATTTCCACCCATTCTGTTAACTAGATAGGTGTTTTCTTTTCTTAAAGCCGCAAATTGAACATCTTCTAATAGTTGACCATTACTCATTTCAACAGATATAAAACTAACTCCTTTTTCAGATAGCTCTTTAATTCTATCAACAGGGAACGGTGATAATGTAATCGGTCTTAACAGTCCAACTTTTATGCCATTTTCTCGGCTTTTATCGACGGCTGATCTTGAAATTCTTGAACTAATTCCATAGGATACCAAAATGATTTCTGCATCTTCAACTTGATATTCTTCTAGAATAACTTCTTCAGCATCAATTTTTGCATATTTTTCTTGAAGTTTATAGTTGAAATCTTCCAAATCATTAAAATCATTAAAAATAGAAGTAATTAAATTATCCATTGTGTTTTTATTTCCTTTCACCACCCAATCTTTATCATTTGGTTCAATAGCTTTTTCAGGAAATACTAAGGGTTCTGCCATTTGACCTAATGTACCGTCTGCTAAAACTACAACCGGATTTCTCCATTTATCAGCTAGTTCAAATGCTTTCATTGTTAAATCACACATTTCTTGAACACTGTTTGGAGCTAAAACTATATTTTTGTAGTTCCCATGACCTCCACCTTTAACAATTTGATTATAATCTCCTTGTTCTGGCCCAATATTTCCAAGTCCTGGTCCTGCTCTCATAATATCGACAATAACTGCAGGCAACTCCGCACCAGCAAGGAATGTAAATCCTTCTTGCATTAAACTAATACCTGGTCCTGAAGAAGAAGTCATAACTCTATGTCCGGTACCTGATGCACCATAAACCATATTGATTGATGCTTCTTCACTTTCTGCTTGAACAAAGTTTCTACCAACCATTGGGAAGTATTTTGATGCTTCGTGTAAAATTTCACTTGCAGGAGTAATAGGGTATCCAAAGAAACAATCACATCCAGCATACATTGCACCAATGACAATTGCAGTATTTCCTTTAATCAGGTGATTACTCATTTAATTACCTCCTTTATTAGCTACTTTGGCTTTAATCATTTTTCCAACTTTATCATTAATGGTTTTTTTGTATTGATGTACTTCTAAGGCTAATGGTTCTGGACAAGTAAAATAACAGTCTTTACATCCGGTACAACCATCTCCACTATAATATGCATATTGGTATCCTGCATCATTCATATGCTCGGAAAATAAAATTGCATGTTGGGGGCATCCTATAATGCATCTTTTACATCCTTTACATAATTCTTGATTGATAACAGGAAAGGATATTTCTTCATTAGTCATTGTAATCTCCTATTCATTTTTGTCATTATCTCTTATTTCCACTCTTCTTATTTTACCACTGATTGTTTCTGGAATTTCATCCACATATTCAATCATTCTTGGGTATTTATATGGGGCTGTAACACGTTTAACATGATTTTGTATGTCTTTTGTAAGTTCCTCTGAAGGTTCATAGTCCGGCTGCAATATGATTGTTGCCTTTACAATTTGACCTCTGACTTCGTCGGGATAAGCAGTAATTGCACAGTTAGAAACTGCTTCATGTGATAGAACAGCACTTTCCACTTCATAAGGTCCAATACGGTAACCTGAGGATTTAATAATATCATCATTTCTTCCAACAAAGTGAACATATCCGTCTTCATCAACCCATGCTGTGTCTCCACAGTGATAATATCCATCATGAATTTGCTGTCTGTATTTTTCATCATCGTTCACATAGTCTTTAAATAATCCTGGATTTGGACCATCATTCATTTTGAAACAGAGTTCTCCTTCTTCTCCAATTTCGACTCTGTTATGGTTTTCATCCAATAATTCTAAATCAAATAACGGGGAAGGTTTTCCAATTGAACCAAGTTTAGCATCAAGCCATATGAATGTACCAATTGATAATGTAGTTTCAGTCTGACCAAATCCTTCTTTAATTCTTAAACCGGATATTTCATAGAATTTTTCTGATACTTCAGGAGGTAATGGTTCGCCTGCAGTTGTAACATATTTTAAATTGGACAAATCATATCCTGAAATGTTTTCCTTAATTAAGAATCTGTAGATTGTTGGAGGGGCACAGAATGTGTCTACTTTATATTCAATTATTTTTTCAAGTAATTTGATTCCGTTAAACCGTTCATAATCATAGATGAATATTGAAGTACCTGCAATCCATTGGCCGTAAAGGTTACCCCAAACAGCTTTTCCCCATCCTGTATCGGCTGCCGTATGATGAATTCCATCTTCAACAACATTATGCCAATATTTTGCTGTTGGGATGTGGCCCAATGAATAAGTATGTTTGTGTGAAACCATTTTAGGATTACCACTTGTTCCGGACGTGAAATAGATTAAAAATACTTCTTCTGCATTTGTTTTATCATTTCCTGTTGGTCTTTCAAATACAGGGCTATGCTCTTCAATGGCTTTGTTGAAGTTAATCCATCCATCTCTATTTGTTTCAATAACGAGTTTTTTCAATTCAATTCCTAAAATTTTTTCTGTTTCTTCATAATCTGGAAGAAGTGAATCCTCTTCAACTGATACAACAACTTTAACGTCTGCTTCTTTTATTCTGAAATCAATATCATGAAGTTTTAACATATGGGTTCCCGGAATAGCTATTGCTCCGATTTTATGCAATGCAACCATACAGAACCAGAATTCATATCTGTTTTTTAATGTAAGCATTACCTTATCGCCTTTTTTAACACCCAAACTTTTAAATAGGTTTGCAGTTCTATTGGAGTATTCTTTCATTTCCTTAAAAGTGAAAGTGTGGTTTTCTTCTTTGTCATTAGTCCAGATTAAAGCAATTTTATCAGGGTCAATTTCAGCATATTTGTCGACAACATCAAATCCAAAATTATAATCATCATTATATTTGAGCTTAAAATTCTCAAAAAAATCTTCATATGAGTTAAAATCAACTCTTTCAACAAAATCTCCTATTACCGATGTCATATTATTACCTTCTACATTAATATGGCTATGAATTTAGCCGGTTTATCATTAAGTGCAACCATCGCATGTTTATGGCTTGAGTCAAAAAATATTGAATCTCCTTCATTCAATATGATTTCATTATTATGTATGTAAATTTTAACACTTCCTTCTAATATGTAGTTAAATTCCTGACCGGGATGTGAATTTAGTGAAGGGAGAGCGTTTTCTTTAGGATCAACAGTTACTAAGAAAGTTTCTGCTTTTTTATGAATATATTTGGAGCATAAGTTTTTGTATTTGTATTCTTTTCTTCTGTCTATTGAAACACCTTTTTCTGCACGTGTAACATCAAAGATGCTCATTCTACTTTCTTCACCAGTTAAAAGTAAATTTAAATCTACTTGGAATATATTTGCAATTTCGTATAGAAAACTGGCTGGAATATCAATTTCTCCAGTTTCATATTGGGTGTATGTTTGTACATCAATGTTTAATTCTTGTGCGATATCTTGTACTGTAATATCAGAAAGTTCTCTCAATTCTTTAATTCTATTTCCAATATCTTTGTTATATTCATTCATACTTAACACCTTAACTCTATAACATATAAAAATTATATATAATATTTTATATAAATTTTATTAAAAATCATGATAATTCATTATAATTATTTGGGTTCATGAAAAAATTCATTTTTAGTTCACATTTATACATAAAAATTTAATATTTTTTTTAAACTAATTTTGACAATGGAATTTTTAGATAAAGTCTTTATTTTAGCTAATTTTTTGGTTATTATGATTATACTCGAATATATTGGTCTAATTGTCAATTTATTTTTACTATATTTGAAGTTTAAGTTATTTAATACATTTTTTTAATAATTGAAAAATAGACTTTCGAAAATATTTTAAAAGTATCCAAATAATAAAATTATATATATTAGAAAAAACTAACTTTAAGTAACTAAAATATTTTGAGGGGTCATGATTATGTCAACTTCGGATATAGGTAATAATGTTATATTCAAAAAACAGTTAGGATTAAATTTTGAAATAGACCAAAAATATGTTGGTTTAAAAATGAAAGAAAATAATATTTTATCTTTTAATTTCAGAGTTCCTGGTGAATTAAAAGATGAAGTTGAAGAATATTTCAAAAGATTTAAAATGGGCGAACCAATTCTTGTTGATATTGGAGGAACTGGTGATATTAGATGTGAATTTAAAGGCATTTCTCCTGTTTTAAAGAATAAAAATGAATTAGATAAATATTTTCTTTCCGCTACTTTGCAAGAGGATAAACAGTATGATCCTTTAGAAGAAGAAAAATGTGAAACATGTAGTGGATGCGGATTCCACTAATCACTATAATTTTGTTTTAAACCAGTTGATTGTTTCTTTTAGCTGATTTTCAAAGTCATTCAAGTTGACTTTATAATCAATTTTTTTCATATTGTTTACATCAGCCAGTGAGTGTTTTATATCTCCTTTTCGTTCAGACAGGTATTTAGGTTCAATATTGGAGCCTAATGTTTCAGATATTATTTTGTAAAGTTCATTTATTGTTGTTTTTTTACCTGACGCTACGTTAATGATTCCATTATAATCGGATTCTGCTGCTTTAATGTTTGCATTCACCACATCCCGAATATAAATAAAATCTCTTGTTTGTTCACCATCTCCATATATTATTGGCTGTTCTCCTTCAAGGAGTGCGGTTATGAAATTTGGGATTACTGCAGCATATTGGGAGTTTTTATCCTGTTTCGGTCCGAATACATTAAAGTATCTTAAGCTTATGTAATTTAGACCGTATGCTTCATAATATGTTTTTAAAAATAGTTCACCACTTGCCTTTGAAGCAGCATATGGTGATTTCGGAAGAGGATATTCACTTTCCTTTAAAGGAATGTTTGTATTGTCTCCATAAACTGATGAAGATGATGAAAATATTATTTTTTTAACATTATTGTTTTTGCATGCATTTATCAATTTAATTGTAGCGTCCATATTGTTTTCAATGCATTCCGATGGATTTTCAATGCTTAAAGGAACGCTTGCCATCGCTGCAAGATGGAATACATAATCAACATCAGTTAAAATGTCATCTAAATCAGCATCATTAAGGTCTTTTTCTATCAATGTTAAATTTTCATGATTAATATTTTGTAAATTTTCAACTTTTCCTGTAGACTTGTTGTCAATAATTAGGACTTCATTCTCATCAATTAACTCATCTGCAATGTAAGAACCTATAAAACCAAGTCCTCCCGTTATTAATATCTTTTTATCATTCATTTAATCACTAAAAATTTTATTTAATTAATTTGATAATATTTAACCTTTTATTTATTATTTTTAAGTAATAACATTTATATATTTTTTTGATTATAAATTTAAATATATTATATTATAATATGAGGGAGTCTTAATATGTTTGATTTAGTTCATCTTACCGTGAACTCACTGGCTACTGCTAATGTTTACGGTCTTGCTAATATAACAATTAGTTATTTTGATATGATTTTAGACTATTTAGTGGCTATTGTCATATCTATCATTATTGCATTGATATTAAGGGTTCCGTTAATGCCGTCTGATAGGTATTCATTTAATGTAAGTGCGATTTTTCCAACTCCAATTATTGCAATGGGTATTTTTTCATTCTTTTTGGTTTTAAATTACACATTTACATTTAATGGGCTTTTATTAGCCGCAATTATTGGTATCTGTTCTGGTTTGTTCGTGAAATATTTATTTAATTATATATTTCCATCTCCAGAGGGAGGGGATGATATAAATGAATGAGATTATAGGAATAATACTTGCAGCAGTTATATGTTGGTTAAATTTTGTAATTGTTGATACTTATTTCGGACTTCCCGAACAGCCTGGTGTTAAAGGGGCTCGAATTATTGGTGAATCAGTTAAAGAAAGAAAAGGAGATATTGCTGGCGGATTTTTCCAAGGAAATATTCTTTGTTCTCCGGATGCATCTGCCGGTACATTAATGGCATCTATTGGATATCTGGTTTTAGGTATCCCCGGAGGTATTATTGCTGCATTTTTAATATTTATTGGTAATAGATTATGTGCAGATCCGGGTTATGCCGGAACTACTGGAAGTTTAACTGCAACAGTACTTATTTTTATCTTTTCATTTATAGGATTAACTCCAGAAATGTTTATTGTAGGTATGGTTATTGCAATTTTAACTATTCAAGGTATTGATCAGGTTAGGGCATCTATCATTCTTGGTAAGATAGCTGAAAAATTTAATAGACATGCTAAAGAGTGATATTTATGTATGTGGAAATTATTGGTATAATTTTAATATTTGTTGCTTTAAGGGCATTAATTACACAAAATAGGGCAGAAAGATTATTATACCTGAACGTTATAGGTTTCGGGGTATCTGCACTTATTGCATTGGTAATTAATACGCCTTTCGCGCTTATTGTTGCAGCAGCATTCTTTATTTGTTCTACAATCAGTGCAAATGCAATTGCATATGCCTTAAAAAGATTAGATGAGGAAGTTATCTTGGATTGAGGTGTTAGTATGGAGTTTTTCGTATCTTTGATTGCAATTGCATTAATGTTGATTGGTGCTGCAGGCATAATTTTGCTTAAAAAACCAATGGATAAAGTTATAATGTTTTCTATTCTTGATGCTGGTTTCTTGTTGACCGTAGTATTATTTAAATACTTAGATGTGGCTTTGTTTGTTGCATTGTGCGGTCCTTTATCAACATTGGTATTTATATTGGCCATTGTTAAAATAAAAGAAATCCGGACTAAAAAAGTAGAAAGTGGTGAGATACATGATTAGTGTTCAGTTATTTTTCTATTTGGGAATCTTCTTGGCTATTGTTGGTAGTTTGGCTACTGCATGGGGTCCTGGAGTAAAAGATCCTATTGTCAGAACATTCAACACTGAAGTGGCATCCATTGGTATTTGTTTGATATTGTTGTCTTATAATCATGTTTTGGCTTTATTGACTTTGGTTGCAACAACAGTCGTTATTACTTTAATTTTATTTAGAGCTATTATTCGTTTAGAAGAAATGGGGGCAGATGTATGAAAATAGGTAAGATTTGGAATAAGTTGGCAGACCCAAAAACTGTCCCTAGATTGTTTGCATTCTGTCTAGGTGTTATTTTGATTGTTGGATTTGTGGTTCCTATGGCTTTAAATCCTGATCAAATTTATACAAGGCCGGCTCCTCAAGAACAAGTTGATGAAGGTCTTGCAATAGCACCTTATGATAGGGGTGGTGAGGTATTAAAATCTCCAGGTATCATTAATCCTCAGTATCCTGAAAATGCACGTGAATTGGGTATGATTACAGGCTACATGTCTCCTCTGGCACAATGGGTATCATCTATATCCCCATACTTTGGAACATCAATTTATTCATCTCCTGGTGGGCTTATTGATGAGGTACTATACTATACTAGAGGTTTCGATACAATCCTTGAATCTTCTATCTTAATGATGGCATTCATTATCGCTTCATGGCTTACTATAAATTATACGATGAATAAAAAAGACATTGAGAAAGACCTTAAAAAAGCTATTAACGACTCCAGTAAAGTCGCTCATGAAGTGAAAGTAAATGATGAAAAGGCTAGAGCCAAACAGTTAAGGAGGGATAACTGATGATGTTTATACCTCCTCATGTTCCTGCTGAATTCGTTTCAATGTATTTGCCGGCAATTTATGCTGCTCTGATTGTGGGATTCATAGGTTCAATGGCTATAGCGTTAAATCGTAGAGATATTCATATTCTCATATTGACAGATTTAATTGGACTTGCTATGATTATCATAGTTTCTGCTGTAGGTACTGATTTGGCAGAAGCTTTGATTTTACCTGGTTTGGTAGTTGAACTGGCTGAAACCTTGGCTATTTCAGAAATATTGATTTCAAGAGAAATGCACAAAATTGATGCAAATTCAAGGGCAAATTTAACTAAATCAACTTCCTTGTTCCCTCAGCCATTTGCATTGGATATGGAAATCATGACTACCGCACCTAATTTCATAGCTTTGGTGTTGATTGCTTATGGAATATTTTTAACAGGATTTACTGGTGGTGCTATTGCCGGTGGAGGAATTGTCTTGTATGCATTATCCAAAAAAGCAAAAGGACTTCCTGTTTTAGTAGTGGATGGTATTGCTGGTGTTTCAGGTATTTCATGGTGTTTATGGATTATTGGATTTACATTATTCTTTGTAGCTCCTAGTTTGTGGTTACTTAGTTTATTCTTGGCAGCTTGTGGTTTATTATTAAAAGTAGCTTCAAAAGTTGGTTTAATTGGACTACTTATGAAAGAGGACATTGATAGGGAGTAGTGGTGATATGGATTTTGCAACGCTTGGAGGAAATATATTCGGAACAATACCTTTAGGAGATATTGTATTATATATTACACCACTTAATTTGTTCTTATTTATTGTGCTTTTAGTCTTTACGCTATTAATTGCAATTAGTAAAACAGAAACACAAGTGGAAGCTACATTAATGAAACTTTCAAATACCAATGTTAAAGTTGGTAAAAGTGAGTTTAAACAAAGAAGATTTTTAGCGGTTATTTGTGGTATTGCCTCTGCTGGAGCAATGATTACTGGAGATTTATTTAACTTCACATTATTCATGGCATTAATCGGTATTTTAAATATCGGTATTGTATCTGCAGTTAAACAAACTAGTGTTTTAAACTCAGCATATCAATATGGTTTAATTGCTATGATGTGTAGTTTACCTTTATTTGGTGGAGCAGCTATTATTCTTGCATCAACTGGAACTTTAAGCCTTGAAGTTTTATCTCAAATTCAAGCAACTCCTATGGTTGTCTTTGGTGCTATTTTAATGTTACTAGGTATTTTAGGTGAAAGTGGTGTAGCACCATTTTTCGCAAGTAAAGCTGAAATGTTTAGAACACCGGGTTCTCCATTTATTGTTATTATTCACTTAAGTTCTTTGTTTATTATTGTAAGGGCTGTTGAAATATTATTATTGGTATTATGGTAGTGAGAGTATGGTTAATCAAAAAATTACATGTATTATATTATTAATTATATCAACAATAGCTATTTTGGCTTGTTTATTCATAAACTTCAAAGATTGGATTGTTTATACTGTAGCTATTATTGGTATTCCACTTTGGGTTTTATCATTTGGTCTGCTTACAATGGCCAAACCTAGAGCAGAAGATGAAGAAGAAAGGGTGAAAGAACCGTTTACTGGATATTAGTGGTATTATGAATTTAATGGCAGAAATTTTAATAAATGTGGTTATTGCATTTCTAGCAGGAAGCTTACTTCTAGGATTGCACAGGAAAATAATGGCACGTGTTCAGAAAAGACCAGGTCCACCTATCATTCAACACTTATTGCATTCTTTAAAATTCTTCTTTAAAGAAACGGCTTTTCCAAAAACAGTTTCAATGCCTTTTTACATTGGTATTGTATTTATTTTAGCTGCAATTTGGGTTGTAGGTGTTATTGTAGGTCCAGTTACTCATAATTCGCTTTTAATCTTGTTTGGTGTTTATGCCGTTTATAAGATTGTGGAGCATAACTCAGGATCTAGTTCCGGTTCTCCTTATGGAAAAGCAAGTTGTGTAAGGGCGGTTTTATCAGCAGCAACTGAACTGCCATTATTTGCAGCTATCGTTCTTGTTTATTTAAAAACAGGTTCGATGAATATAGGAAATATTATTAGTTATCAAGTTAACAATGGTCCATTAGCATTTTCAATACCTCTAGCAGCCATAATGTTTTTCTTGTTATTATTATCAAAATCTCCATACTCTCCATTTGGAATAACAAAAGACAAAGCATTAATTTCAGGTTTTGAAACAGAGCATTTTGGATTTTTAAGAGGATTTATAATGTTTTCAGAATCAATTTCATGGTATGTTATGTTATGGGTTTTCTTAACAATATTCTTTGGACCATTAACTGTTGTAGGTTATGTTATTGGAATGATTGTAATAACGTTCATTACCGGATTTATTAATGCAGTAACTCCAATTTTAAATCCGAATCATTCTGTAATGAGTCAAATAACTATGGGAGCAGTATGTTTTGTTGGAACAATTTTAATGATATTGATTTAAGGATGAGGATAAAATGGATTCAGAAAAAGTCATAATATATTTAACTTCATTAGTTGCAATGGGTATAATTGTCGTTGGTTTGCTTGCAACAATCCTCCATTCCACAATTTTAGCTCCAATTCCACTTTTAGGATTAATTTTACTTATCCTAATATTGTTAACTAATAAAGGTCATTTTGCACATAAAGTTGAAAGCTTAGAAAAGATAATGTTTTTCATAACATTTATAGTAATTATATGTTCATTTATATTACTTTACAAACCAATTTAAGGAGATTATTATGTTAGATTATTTAATTTACTTACTTACATTTGTCATTGGTTCCATTTTAGGATTATTATATAGTTATAAGTTACATGGTGAACCTTATGTTGCTGATGGTAGTTTAAATATTAAAATGTGCATAATCTCTATTGTTGGTTGGATTTTAGCATTAAATTCAGTTAATATAATTCTGGGAGGAATTGGATTTCTCTTAGCTGGTTTTGTCATGGGAGAAAGACCAGGTTATGGAAGAAAAGAGACAGCTATTGGTTTAGCAATAGCCATACTTATATATTTAAATATTGCACTTAATGTGATGTGATTTCAATGGAAGATGAAGAAAAATTAGAATTGATGAAGGACCGTATAGTGAAAACATATGTATGTCAAAAGGATATTATACTTCCGTTATCTGAAGATTTTGAATGTACTCCTGAAGAATTGGAACATGTGTTTTTTGATTTATTGGATATGTCTGAATTACAATCTTTGCATGCTACCTTTGAAACTTCACATTATGAATGTTTACTTAAAAAATTCCATGTTGATTTAAGATTATGTTGGTTTTCCTCAACTTTGGGATTAATATCAAAAGAAGATGGAGATGTTCTTAAAGAAAAATTAGCAAATCAAGTAATGGATGGTAAAAATTATTCTGATGTATTAAAAGAAGGTCAAAAAGAATTATTCCAATTATTAAAAAATTCTAGATAAATGAGGGATTAAATGTTAGATTCAATTAAGGATGTTGTGAGAAAAAGCTCAATTCATGTCTGTATTGTAAATTGTGGTGGATGTAATGGGTGTGATGTTGAATGTGTCGCATTATTATCTCCAAGATATGATTTAGAGCAATATGGTATTTATGTTCACAATAATCCTCGTGAGGCTGATGTTCTATTGTTAACTGGTGCTGTTACAGAACAATGGAGAGAAAATTTAAAAAGAGTTTATGATAAAGCTCCTGAACCAAAAATTGTAGTATCCATTGGGAATTGCCCAATATCTGGAGATGTTTTTAATCAAGAGGGAGGTCATGTCTATGCTCCCGCATCTGATTTCGTTCCAGTTGATGCTGCAGTTCCAGGATGTCCTCCAAGACCTAGTGAAATTTTAGAGGCTATTTTGGCAGTTGGTCCTCAAGCTATTGCTGATCGTGGGAGGGAAAAGAAATGATATTGCCTATTGGCCCTATTCATCCTGCTTTGAAAGAACCTATCAGACTTAAACTTCAAACTGAAGGAGAAAGAGTTGTTAAAGCAGAAATTGAATATGGTTATGTCCATAGAGGTATTGAAAAGATTATTGAAGGTCAAACTTGGCAAAGAGGCATTTATTTGTCTGAACGAGTTTGTGGAATTTGTTCTTATGAGCATACTCAAACTTTTGCCGAAACAATCGAAAATATTTGTGGGGTTCAAGCTCCTCCAAGAGCTCAATTTTTAAGAGTTATTACTAATGAATTAGATAGGATTCAAAGCCATCTTCTTGGAAACTCTACTTTTTTCAAGTCAATGGACCATGAAACTCTATTTATGAATGTTTTAGAATTAAGAGAATATGCAATGGATGCTATTGAGTTGTTAACTGGAAACAGAGTTAATATGGGGTGGAATGTTGTTGGTGGAGTTAGGATGGATGCCGATGAAAGCCATTTCAAACCTATTTTGGAGAATATTAAAAAAATTGAAGAAGGATTTGAAAGAACTCGTGAAATCTATGCTGAAGGTCCTGCATTGGGTCTTCGTTCTAAAGGTGTAGGTGTAATGACTAAAAAAGAAGCTATTAGGGGAAGGACAGTTGGTCCTATTGGCAGAGGTTCTGGAATTAAATATGATTATCGTGAAGACCATTATACTTATAAAGATTACTTTGATTTTAAAACTATCTGGAGAAAAGAAGGAGATAATTATGCAAGAACTTTAAATAGATTTGATGAAATTCCAGAGTCCATTAGTTTAATCCGACAAGCTATAGATAATATACCAAAAGGGGATGTTCGTGTCCCTGTAGAAATTAAATCAGGTTATGCTCAATGGAGAAATGAAGCCCCTCGTGGTGAAGTTACATACACAATTGAAACTAACGGTAATTTAATTAAACACATCTCTATTAGAACTCCAAGTATTCCTAATATGGATTCATGTGCAAAGTATATGATTAGGGATGTTCCAACAGTTTCTGATGCTGTTTCTACTTATGCTTCTTGTGACCCTTGTGTTGCCTGTGCAGAAAGAATTGCAGTTACAAATGAACATGGTAAAACTTATTTAACTGATATGGGTGGTGTAAAGTAAATGTCATCTTTAATGTGGTATATTTATGATTTTGCAAGAAAAGCATGGGCAGATGCATTTACAAATGCTAAATCATTACCAGAACTTGCTGAAAAGCCCGTTAGGTTTAGAGATTTTCCTAAAGTAAATAAAGAATATTGTATTGGTTGTGGTGCATGTACCGTTTCTTGTCCTTCACCAAATGCTATAAAAATTATTCGTGAAAAAGATGATGAATCCGGGGAAGGCTTAACTTATCCTGTAATTACTCCAGGTGCTTGTATCCGTTGCGGATTCTGTGCTGAAGTTTGCCCTACTGATCCAAAAACCTTGGAATGTGGTGAAAATCATTTAATACAACCCGAATTTAATATTATTCCATCAAAAAAACAATATATCGTTGATGATTATTTATGTATTAAATGTAAGAAATGTATGAAAAAATGTCCTGTTGGTGCAATTTCTCTTGTTAATGATAAGCTGCATGTTGACCAGCTTAATTGTATTGCATGTGGGGAATGTATTGATGTTTGTCCAGTTAATGGGGCAATGAAAGAAGTATTCGTTGAAAATTTCAATGGTCAAAAGGATTTGATTCTTCTTGCTGTGAATTATATTGAAGATTTTGTTAATTCAAAAGAGGATGATTTAAGGGCACTTGAAAAGGATAGTTTACTTCAATATGACCTTCCTTTAGATTATATTATGGGTGAAGCTCTTAAAATTATTCCTGATGAAGAAGTTTCTTTCCAAATTATTTCTAATGCAATTAATAGACTTAAAATTAGAATTATTGATTGGGATAAGGATAAATGTAAAAAATGCCAATTATGTATTCCGGATTGTCCTACAAGTTGTATTTCATTTGATGAAGATGCAGATACTATTGTTAGAGATAAAGATAGATGTTTAAGATGCAGTATCTGTTACCAAACATGTCCTTTCTCAGTAATTAAATACTTCATAGCTAAATTCTCTTTAGGGGATGATAGAATTATTCATGTTACTGTTAAAGCATCTAATTTAAATGAGGAGATTTTAATGGAGTGAATGTTATGATTGATAGTTATACTAAAACTCCAAGGCCATTAAGACATGTTGATGTTGATTATTTAATTAATCAAACAAAATGTGAAAATTGTGCTGAAAAACCATGTCTTAGTTCATGTCCTATTGATGCGATATATATGGATGATGTTGATGGTCTTGTTAAAATAAAAAATACTTGCTTTGGTTGTGTTTTATGCCGTAATGCATGTCCATATGATGCAATTTCTTTAGATGTTCAAATGGATCCTCCTATTAAAGAAGAAGTTCCAAATATTAACATTAAATTATGTAAAGCATGTGGTGCATGTGTACAGGCTTGTAAAAATGGTTCCATTCATATTTTCAATGATGGAAAGAATCCGCCCCATAGTGAGATTGATAAGGATACATGTGTCCGTTGCGGTTATTGTTTTAGAGTATGTCCTACTGATGCAATTAAATATGGTCAATTACTTCCTAAAACTGTTAAAGGAGGTAAAGCAATCGTTGTTAATCAGGATAAATGTATTGGATGTATGACTTGTACTAGGGTTTGTCCTTCAACAGGTGCAATTAATGTTGGAAGAACAAATAAATTGCCTTATATTAATCCGGGATACTGTGCTAGATGTGAGGAGTGTATGCATTCTTGTCCTTCAGGCGCAATAAGATATTCTTCACGTAAAAAATCATATAAAATGTATAGTGAAATTAAATCATTTGATATTGTTTCTAGTATTGTAGATAATGACATGAAAAGATTATCTCTTGATTTAATTAGCTTAAATTCAGTTCTTAAAAAAGTTGCTACAGCAATGTCTTTAGAATTTGATGATCAAACATTTGAAAATTTCATTGAATGTAAAGTAAATGATCAAATGGAAAAGGAATTGGGTGTTGTTTTAGATTCCAGTATTGAGATTAATAATTTTGATAGGCTATTTGGTTCTTATTTAATGGATAGAAACATTGAAGTCTATTCTAAAAAATGTATTGCTTGTGGGGAATGTTATAATGTTTGTCCTGTGGGTGCAATTGAAATAAATGGCCCTAATCCAATTACAATTAATGATAATTGTGTTTACTGTGGTAAATGTGTTGAAAAATGTCAATTTGATGCTATTGGAGCTTATGATGATTATTATTATAGTAAGGATACGGATTTGTATTATGCAAGATCTTATCTTTATAAACAAAGAGAAGCGGACTTGTCTATTTCTTCCACGAAATGTCAGGCTTGCGGAATTTGTGTAAATAATTGTCCAACTAATGCTTTAAAGTTAAATGACGATAAAGTTGAATTTGTTGAAGAGGATTGTATTTATTGTAGAACTTGTGAGGCAATTTGTCCTGTCGATTCAATAAGAATTATAAACTTTAGGTGAATTAATGTTTGAAAAATCTTTTATTACAGACTGTGAAGGTCCACTAACACTTAATGATAATGCATTTGAATTATGTGCACATTTTATTGAAAATGGTGATGAATTATTTAAAATCCTTAGTTTGTATGATGATTATCTTGTTGATATTGTCAAAAAAGAGGGTTATAAAGCAGGAAATACTTTAAAATTAATTTTACCATTTTTTGTTCTTGAAAATCTTAAAAATAATGATTTAATTGATTTTTCAAAAAATAATATTTATGCGGTTCCTGATTCAAAATTCCTATTAAAATATTTAAAGGAAGCTATGAATACCTACATAGTTAGTACCAGTTATGGCCAATATATTGAAGCGTTGTCTAATTATATGGAATTTCCTTTTGAAAATACATTTTATACTGATGTGGATGTAGATGCTTTATATTTAAATGAAGAAGAATTATCAAAAATTTCTGAATATAAGAATCAAATATTGGATAATCCCAAAAATTATGAATTATTTGATGAAATTTTCTTTTTTGAAATTCCAAAAATGAGTATTTACACAAAAATCAAAAAAATAAATGTGGTTGGCGGATTAGGTAAAAAATTGGCCATTGATACAATCATTGATAGGGATAGAATTGATAGTAATAACATTTTATACATTGGGGATAGTATTACTGATGTTGAACCTTTACAGTTTGCCCGTGAAAACGAAGGTATTTCAATATCATTTAATGGTAATGAATATCCATTAAAAGTTGCGCAAATAGCTATTGTTTCTCCAAGTGCTATAACTACTGCAGTAATTGCTGATATATATGCTAATAATGATAAAAATAAAGTTTTAGATTTTATAAATAAATATAATTCTTCCACTGATATTAAAGAATTATTTGATGAATTTAACATTAATCGGGGTATTAAAAATAAATTCTTTGAGGTTTTCGATGGGGAAGATTATCCTATTATTAAAGAAATTAATGATGATAACTATAATGAAATACTGAAAAAAAGTGTTAATATGCGAAATAATATTCGTGGAGAAGATATAGGAGGTCTTGGATAAAATGAATTATGATAAAGTTGAAGATACATTTTTTGAAGCTTTTGAAGGTAAATATGTTAGGGCATTAATAACCGGACCAACTGAAGCTATTGTTAAAAGAGCAGCTTACGATTCCACCTCAACTCCAAGTGCAGTAATTGGTAGGGTAGAAGGTGGTGTTGAAGGATTTTTAGATAAAAATGAAACTCCTGATGGCCGTTTTGGTGCTGTTGTTCAATATTGGTTAGGTGGAGACGATAAAGAAAAATTTGCTTTTGAATTATCTTATCGTTTAAGGCAAGATGTATTGGTTAAACCATTTACACGTATATTTGACTATTCTGATAGCGAAAGTGATGATTATATTGAAATGATGGATATTGTAGGTCATTGCGGTGATGGATGGGAATGGATTGTTGAAGAATATGGTCGCCGTATGATAAATGTCCCTATTGCAGTTCCGGATTTTCAAATCGAAGAAAAATTCATAATTAATGATGGTATAATGGGAGGTAACTTCTGGTATTTATGTGAAACTCCTGAAGCAGTTATAACTGCAGGGGATGCAATAATCAATGCTATAATGGAAGTTGAAGGAGCAACCACACCATTTGACGTTTGCTCAGCAGCTTCAAAACCAGAAACAAATTACCCAGAAATTGGACCAACTACAAATCATTATTATTGCCCATCTTTAAAAGAAAAATTAGGTGATGAATCAAAAGTGCCGGACAATGTTAATTATATTCCTGAGATAGTTGTTAATGCAACAAATGTGGATGCAATGTTTAAAGCTTTAAAAGTTGGTATTGATGCAGCTATTGATGTTGATGGAGTTATTGGAATATCTGCAGGTAATTTTGATGGAAAACTTGGGGATAAAATTTATAATTTATTGGATTTATTAAAATAAGGTTTTAATATGGAAATATTTGATGACGATTTAAATGCAGAAGTTATAGGATTCGGAGCTTTAAACGTAGATAAACTATACTCTGTTGAAAACATTGCAGGAGCGGATGAAGAAAGTTTTGTTAAATCTAGTCAGGATACTCCTGGGGGTTCTGCAGCCAACACTATAGTTGGTTTATCTCGATTGGGCATATCAACTTCAATTATAGGTAAAATAGCTGAAGATGATGATGGAGAATTAATTGAATATAACTTAGCAATAAATGAAGTTTTCTCAAATAATTTAATTTATGCTGATAATGGAAGTACTGGAAAATGTTTAGGGTTTGTCGACTCTAAAGGGGACAGATGCCTTTATGTTGATCCTGGAGTTAATGATAACATTGTAATTGATGAAATTAATCCTTTAAATATTATGCGATGCAAAATAATGCATTATACTTCTTTTGTTGGTGATTCATTTAAAACTCAAATAGAACTCCTTCAAAAATTAAATGAAGATACTATTTTGAGTTTTGATCCCGGAATGTTATATGTTCAAAAAGGCTTTGATGAAATTAAGCCGATTTTGGATAAATGTGAT
This sequence comes from uncultured Methanobrevibacter sp., assembly GCA_902771225.1. Lineage (GTDB taxonomy): Archaea > Methanobacteriota > Methanobacteria > Methanobacteriales > Methanobacteriaceae > Methanocatella. The sequence goes on from CACXWH010000009.1 coordinate 36,911, forward strand.
ATTTTGCTTATAAATGAATCCGAATTAAGATTATTATTCAATGATGATGTGTCCTCTTATAAACAATTGGCTAAAAATCTTTTAGAAAATGGAATTAGCACTATTGTTGTTAAAAGAGGTTCTCAAGGGGTTTTTGCTTGTAATAATAATGAAGAATGTTATGTTGAAGCATTTGAATGTGATGTTGTTGACACAACTGGTGCTGGTGATAGTTTTAACAGCGGATTTTTATATGCTTATTTAAAGAAATATGATTTGGAAAAATCATGTAAAATAGGTAATTGGGTAGCTAGTAAAGCTATTGAAGGATTTGGGATGGATAAATTCCCTAAATTGAGTGAATTAAAAAAATTTATTAATTAAATTACATAGTTGGTAATAATATGAATGTGTCGTTTATAAAGCAGATGAAAAATTTGGAACGTGAAGTTCTTTTAAAGTCTGTTGAATTAGATGATGATGGTGATGATTTCCAATTTGAATTAAATGAATTTAGCAGTGAAGAGGAAATTATTGCTGTTGCACCAAAATGTGTAAGATGTAATACCTGTGTTGGTGAATGTCCAGTTAATGCTATTGTACCTGCTAATATTTTCAGGTTAGCTAAAATAACTGATAAATGTGTAAAATGTGAAATTTGTGTTCAAACTTGTCCTGTTTCAGCTATTAAATTAATTAAAAATGTTGTTACATATAATGCTGATGATGAAAATGATTTTATAGAATACAGTTTGAATAACGTTCGTTCTTATCATAGAATAGTTCGAATGAAGAATATTGAAATTGATTACTCTCAAGATAATAACTGGCAAGATTGTGCTGATTTATGTCCAACAAATGCATTTACATTGGAATTTAAGGAATTTTTTAATAAAAAAGGCTTAGATATGGGTATTGATTTGGATGAAGATACATTATATCCTTATATTAATAAGAAATTATGTATTGGATGCAGTGCTTGTGTTGAAATTTCAAAGAATGAAAATGCAATTGAATTGGATAGGATGATAGGGCCTATAGTTCATAGTAGGAAAATAGTTGTTAATCATGATTCGTGCGTTAACTGTTTTTTATGTGAAGAAAATTGTCCTGTCGGGGCTATAATGCTAGAAGATGGAAAAGTTGTTTTAGATGATGATATGTGTATTCGTTGTGTTGAATGTACTAATCATTGTCCTGTTGGAGCACTAAAACGTGTAGAAATTGAATAGGAGGTTTTGTATTGAAAGCTAAAGAATTAATGGATAAAGATTTTGTATACTTAAGCTGTGAAGACAGTGTTGTAGAAGTATCTAAAGTCATGGAGGAAATTAGACGATTTACATGTCCGGTTGTAAATGATAATAAACAACTTGTTGGTTGGATTACTTCCTTTGATATAACTCGGGGTTTAAGGGAAGGAAATGAAAAGATAAATGAAATAATGAGTTCTTATGAAGATATTATTACTATTCATGAAGATGCACCTGCAAGACTTGCTGTTGTATTAACTGCAAATAATAAATTTGTCACCGTTCCTGTTATTAATGACGATAATCAGGTAATAGGTATGGTTCGTGCTTGTGATATAGTTGAATTATTATCTGAGCTTTATGATATTAAAGTGTCAAAATTATATAAAGCAATGCAAAATCAGCTTAAAGGTGTTACTTGGGAAGAACTGATGGATGCTTCCGCTTTGGTTTCTCAAAAAACCACCGGCATAAAAATATCTCCGGAAGATTATGAAGCAAATATTATGAATGCCACTTTTGGTGAAGCTATTTGGGCAACAGGAGGATTAGAAAAATTTTTCGCAGGTTTAATTTCTGTTGGTGAATTAGTTATTGCACGTAGGGTAGGAAAAGCTAGAAAATAATTATTAATTTAATAATGCTGTGAAATCGAGTAATATGGTTGGCCATGAAATAAATTTAAATTTCATGACAATCATATTATTAATGTGATAATGGAATATTTGTTTTTAGCTGAAGTATTTTTAAAGATGAATATTAAATTATCTTTTTATTTAATGCTACTGTAACACAATTGGCAGTGTGTCGCCCTCGTAAGGCGAAGGTTGCGGGTTCAAGTCCCGTCAGTAGCTTTCAAATTAATGAGGTTTTTAAAATGAAGAGAGAAAATGTAATAATTATAATTTTAATAGCTTTTATTATTATAATTGGGGGTGTAATTCTAGTAATGGGTTTTAGTGACTTCTCACTTCCGCATAATAATGTCAATACTACTTCTAATCACACACATACTAATAATTCATCAAATGTAACTCATAATGTTAATGATGTTCAAAATAGTGATTCTTCCAGTTCTCAAGGTTCTGGTAGTAGTGCCTCTAGTTCTCAAGGTTCTGATAGTAGTTCTTCTAGTTCTTCCAGTTCTTCTAGTTCTTCCAGTTCTTCTTCAGACTCTTTTGTTCCCGGTCAAGCACCAGGTACAGAAAATAACGGGGATTTTGATTAATATAATATTTTAATCCTTTTTACTTTTTTTATATATTTTTTTGTATTGGATGCGCATTGTCTCTTTTTGTACTATAAATGATAATCTTTTTATTATATTTTAAATAAATATTATATTATCGCATTGGAGGATTATTATGAATAAAAGTGATTTGGAAAGAGATTATTACATGCTTAAGGGTCCACTTGCAAAACAAGGTTATGATTGGTGGTGGCATTCACTTACTGCATATAATAAGGAAACTGGGGAAGCAAAACCATTTTTTATTGAATATTTTGTCTGTAACCCTGCATTAGCTGAGGATAAACCTGTATTAGGTCAAGATCCTGAAAACAAAAAATTAGGTAAAAAACCTTCTTATTTTATGATGAAAGTAGGAACTTGGGGTAAAGATGCTAAACAAATACATAACTTTTACTCAATGAAAGATTTTCAATGTCCTGATAATGAATTAGATATTCGTGTGGGAGACTGTTCACTATCTGAAACTCATATGTCTGGTTCATGTACGGTAACACCTGAAGATGCTGAAAATCATCCAGAATTTATGTGTGATGCTGGAGATATGAGGTGGGATTTGGATATTGATAAACAAATTGCTTTCAATGTTGGTTATGGTGCAAACGGATTATTTAGAAAATTAAACTCTTTTGAAATGTTTTGGCATGCTGAAGGAATTAAAACTCAATACAGTGGAAGTATTTGGCTGGATGGTGTTGAATATGAAGTTATTCCTGAAAAATCATATGGTTATGCTGATAAAAACTGGGGAGGAGACTTTACTTCACCATGGCTTTGGATTTCATCTTGTAATTTAACTAGTCTTAAAACAGGTAAAAAATTAAATAATTCTGCATTTGAAGCAGGTGGTGGAAGACCAAAAGCTTTTGGAATATCCATTCCTCGTAAATTATTAATAGGTTTTTATTATGAGGGAACGATGTATGAATACAATTTTGCAAGGTTTTGGAACATGGTTAAAATTGATTTTGATTTTGAAGAGGGGGACGATGTCCACACTTGGCATGTAAATGCATCTAATAAGAATTCACGTATGGAATTGGTATTGTACTGTAAACGTGATGAAATGTTACTTATTAATTATGAAGCTCCAAATGGTAAAAAACTTCACAATCGCTTATGGAACGGTGGAAACGGTTGGGGTGAAATCAAATTATATAAAAAAGATGGTACATTAATTGATCATGTAAAAATGGAAAATACTGGTTGTGAATACGGGGAGTATGATAAAGAATGATTTGGTCGGATATCCTAGCATTGATTATTGTATATATTTATGTAGCAGCCATATTTGTAATATCCGAATTGGTTTTAAAAACTAAACCTGAGGTTTCACGTAAATTTTTACATATTATGGTAGGTAATATGATTTTTGCCATGCCATTTTTCTCTGATCCTTGGGTAATGGTCTGGTTTTTAACTCTCCCAATCACAATAGCATTATTCTTCTTAACCGAATACTCACCTATTAAAATTCAAAATAGCGTAACGGAATCTGGCCATGCATTAGGATTATTCTTTTATGCAGGTATTTGGACAATTTTAATTGCAATATTTGCAAATCACATATGGATTGTTGCTTTAGCGATTGTTCCGATGGTTTATGGTGACGGTTTTGCAGCGTTAATAGGTCAAAAATTCGGTAAGGTTAAATATAAGGTATTTGGTGGTGAAAAATCTCTTGAAGGATCACTTACAATGTTTGTTGTGACAACTGTAATGAGTGTATTTGTATGGATGGTTTTCTCAACAATCGGGTATCCAATGCCTAACTTTAATTTATTTGCTATTTTAGGAATTTCTGCTGTTGCAACTATTTGTGAAGCCTTAAGTTATGGTGGAATTGATAATTTAACTGTTCCGGCTTTGACTTCAATTTTATATTATTTGGTAACTATTACAATATAGTTACTTTTCACTTTCTATTTTTTGCATTTCAAATGTGTATTTTTGCATCTTAGCAAGAGTGATAATTAATCCTTTATATATTATTAATCTAACTATTATTAACGAAATACACAGAGGTTATGTAAATGAATGGATATGAAAGAGCAGCTGAAAGAGTTGACAGAAAACTTAAATTTTATAGAAATTTTATTTGTTATATTACTGTAAATGCATTTTTAATAATTCTTAATGCAGTATATACTCCTGAATTCTGGTGGGCAGTATTTCCTGCATTCTTCTGGGGTATTGGTGTTGTTAAAGACTTTTTAAAAGCATTTGTATTTGCAAATCTCTATACTGAAGAGTATAGGGAAAGAAAAATCGCTCAAGAAATGGAGAAAATGAAAACATGAAAGTAAATTTGTTCTTTTCAAAGGATGTTGAAGAGCCACATGCGGATATTCACACAAACGAGTTAACAGACAATATACAAAAAGCAATTAATCTTTTGGAAGATGAATCAAAAAACGACATATTTGCAGTTAAAAAAGGAAAAGATATTACTTTTTTAGAATATGGTGAAATTTTCATGATTCGTGTTGAAGATAAATCCGTTAAAGTTTATACTCAAGATGATGAATATGTGGTAAAAAAAGCATTATATCAAGTTGAAGAGTCTCTGGACGAGTCTTTTGTTCGTATATCGAAAACTACTGTTATTAATATTAAAAAAATTGACCGTGTTGCACCTTCCTTAAAAGGTATGATGTTTATAATGATGAAGAATGGTTTGAAGGATAATATTTCAAGAAAATATTTGCCTGAATTTAAAGAGGCTTTAGGTTTGTAGGTGTTAATTATGAAAATCACTGTTTTAATTGAAAGACTTGCATTAGGTGCATTTGTCGGTTGTTTTATCGTTTCATTAATTGAAGTATTAATAGCATTTCAGTCAGGACCGCAAAATGTTGTTTTTTCAGGTTATGATGTAATTAATGCATTTTTCGGATCAATTGTAATTGGATGGGCATTTTCTTTAAGTGGTTTAATCTATGATAAGGAAGATTTGTCTTTGCCTTTACAGGTAATGTTCCAAATGGGAATCGGGTTTATAGTATTGTTTAGTGTAGCTATTTATTTGGGTTGGCTACCGCTGACTTTTGGTATTGGTGTAATAATTGAGTGGATTATTATTGCAATTATCTTTGCATCAGTATCCTGGTTAGGTTTTTATATTTATTACTATTTGGAAGCTCGAGAAATAAATCAGAAATTACAATAAAAGAGAAGTCTAGGGAGTTTAACCCTATATCTCTTTAATATACATACAATGGGTGAGTAATATGAATTAGTGTATTGTTAATATAATAACAATAGTGAATTCACAATTAAAACTATTGTTATATTTATTATTTAAATGTTTTCACTGTTTTATTAATATTATATTACAGGAGATTTTTAACTAATTTAGTGCCCAAATCATATGCTGAGTCTAAATCTTTTGGAAATTGCTCTTTAAGAGTTTTAGCTTTCTTTTTTTCATCAAACATATAATTTTCATATAATGAGTAATCTTTAAACTGATATGTGTCATAAACTTTCAATGAATATGGCTTTCCAAATGTATATTCAAGATAATTTTCAGTATTCTTAAAAACAGCATTTTCATATATTTCATCGGCAACTTCTTTTTTAACATTCATGGAATATATTATTGCATTAGGTTTTTTACTGGCCAATGATTCCCGTCCATAAACTAGTTTGGAAAACATTAAACGTTCTAAAAAGCTTCTCATCTCACCAGTAACGTCTCCAAAATAGATTGGTGTTGCAAACACTATTCCATCACATTCATGTATTTTAGGAAGCAGTTCACGCAAATCATCTTTGATTGGGCATTCACCGTAATATTTTCCGCCAATTTTTTTGCAGTGAAAACAGGATTTACATCCTTTATAATCCAAGTCGTATAGTCTTATGGTGTTTATATTAATCTCATTAATGTTATTTTTTGTTAATTCGTCGTTAATTCCATCATTAACTTTCTTCAGTAATTTGCTTGTATTGTTTTTCTTTCTTGGTCCACCATTAATCAAATAGAAATCCATTTAATCACCTTCAAATCCACATTCGCTACAGGTATTTGTTTGAAAGTGTATTACTCCACCACATTTCGGACACATCCACCTTTCACGATCCTGCACCATCATTTTTCCAATACCTGTGGTTTTAATTCTTTTAGCACTATCCAGTGTATTAAGGTCATGCCGTTTAACATATTTTTTTGAATGTTTTTTCATTAAAGGACATGGAAATTCACTGCATCGACCACAATAACTGAAATTCTTACTGTCAAAGCAAGTTTTAATTTTACATTTCAAACTAGCTTTGTTTTTACCACCATCACCAATTAAACAACCAACACATGGGTTTTGGTATCTTTCACAACTAATACAGTTTACTCCGCAGGGAGCAAGCAATTTAGAATCAATATTATCCGGCATTTTCATAATTTCTCTCTCACGAAAATATTATATTAATCTATAAATAAATATTTTTTCATTGAAATTAAATTTAATCTTTGATTGAAATGTCATTAATTATTCATCCCGAAGTAGAAAAATTGAAAGAGCGGCTAAGTCAGTTGATTTTTGAATATGATTATCTTATTAACCAAATTTGCCCGAAAATTGAAATAGAATATGTTCTTGAATTTGGTTTGTTTGAGTATGAACTGTATAAACTTGAACTTAAAATTGACAAGTTAAAACGGAAAATTCAATTGATTCAAATAGAACTCAACCATGAAAATGAAATTGATTTAAATAAAATAGATGAAATACTTGCCCGTGAATTTGAAGAATATGAAAAACAGTTGCAAGCCCAAATTGATGAAATCAAATCTCTTGAAGATGTTAAAACTAAAGAATTATCTGATGAAGAATTTAAAAAACTCAAAAAATTATATAAACACCTTATTAAAAAACTCCATCCGGATTTAAATCCTAATCAAACATTTTTTGAATATAGTTTATTTTTAAGTACGGTTAAACATTTTGAAAATGGTGATTTAAAAGGTTTGGAATCTATTTTAGCAATACTTCCCGAAGAAGAGACCGAAGAAATATCTGAAATAGATAATTTGAAAAATTTGATTGAAGAGTATGAAAAAAGGATATGTGATGTAAAAAAAGATTATCCTTATAATAAAAAAGGATTGCTGGATGATAAGAAATCCGGCAATGAATATAAGCAAATGATTATAGAACTGATTGATGACAGAAAAGATAAGATAAGAGAACTTGAAAATAAAATTGATGAATTGATTTAAATGTCTAATATTCAAAAACCCGACACAGAAATAACTGATATTATTGGTTTCATTCAAAAAGGAGGCAATGTTAAGCCTTTTTTAAAAGATATATTTTTAATTACGGTACATGTTGCAGGACTGGATTATATTGATAATATTGATGAAATATTTCCTAAAATTAAAGTTGGCGATAAATTAGGATTATTCCGCGAAGCAGCAAATGAATATGACAAACATGCTATTTTGGTTAAATACCATGGTGAAAAAATAGGTTATGTACCTAAAAAGGATAATTATGTTTTATCTAAATTGATGGATGGTGGAAAACACCTGTATGGTGTTGTTGACAGTATTGGTGTTGATGAGGTATATGAAAACCATCAATTTAAATTCATTAATTTCAAAATCTTTCTAAATGACTGTTAAAAATATTTTTAAAAACTTGAAATCTTAATTAACATCTTATCTTTCAAATTGTAAATGTAGCTTTATTACTATAGTTAACTACCTAAAATGTGTTTATATGCCGTAGAATATTTCAAATAGAATGAATAAAATTATATAAAGCATTTTCTCTTATAATCATATTGACCTTTCACAATATCCAACTCAACTTGTCTCATGTGTTAATATTTTCATTAGAAAATAAATTTGAAATCCTTAAGTCTTATGAATGTGTTCCTAAAAACATTAACTTTATAAGTAGTTAAAACAAATATTTTATTACTGTTAAAATTTTAGCAGTTTGCTTTTTTTGGGATTAGTTCCCATTGGATGTGGCTTTATAGCTGAACAAAAAAAGGTGAAATTTATGTATAAATATATTAGAGATGCTTGGAAAAATCCAGATGAGTCTTACGTACGTGAACTCATGTGGCAAAGAGCTCCACAATGGAGACGTCAAAAAGTAGTACAAAGAATCGACAGACCTACTAGATTAGATAGGGCTAGAAGTTTAGGTTACAGAGCTAAAAAAGGTTTTGTTTTGGTAAGAACCAGAGTAAGACGTGGTGGAAGAAGGAAATCACGTTTCAAAGGTGGTCGTAAACCTAAAAGAATGGGTGTAAACAAAATTACTCAAGCAAAATCTATTCAAAGAATTGCTGAAGAAAGAGTAGGTAAAAAATATCCTAACTTAGAAGTATTAAACTCTTACTGGGTATGGTCTGATGGTAGATATAAATACTACGAAGTTATTTTAGTAGATCCACAAAGTCCTTCTATCATTAACGATAAAAAAATCAATTGGATTTGCTCCAAAAAACACACTAACAGAGCTTTAAGAGGCTTAACTAGTGCTGGTAATAAAGGACGTGGAATAAAATCTAAAGGAAAAGGTAGTGAACAAGCAAGAAGAAGAGATTTATAATCTCCTCCTCTTTACTACTCTTTAGATAAAATGATACATAACATTAAATTTAGAGTCTTTGTTTATGAAAACGAAGATGTTGATGAACTATCACAAGCTATTTTAAATATTTTGCCTGAGGCTGAAATCGAAGCAGAGGAAGCTGAAGGTTTAACAGAAGATAAAATAATAATTTTATCTGGTATTGTTTCTAAAAAAAGATACACCAAAGCTTTTTTTAATTTACTTTTGGAATCTGTAGATTTGGATAAATTGAATGATGATTTGGAACGTAAAATTGACGAAAAGGGAAATTGGTTTTTAAGATTTGATAAAGCCGATGCAATTGATGAAAAATTAACAGTTAAAGACTCAGGCGATTCAATTCATCTCAAAATAAAAATTGCTGCTTATCCTGCTCGTAAGGAAATTGCCGTTGAAAAAGTTCGTGAAGCAATTTTAAGCTGATTAATATGGATTTTCAAGAAATGATTGTTTATTTTAAAGAAATTCATTATGAAAATTTTTTTGCTAATGAAATAAAAAAATAAGAAAAAATCAAGCAAGAAAATTGAAAGTTTATAATTGAAAATAATAATTATTTCAAAAAGTTTAGTAAATTACTATAATGTAAAAAATTGAATTGTAATTAATAATTTCTGCCGACACGTAATCTAAGATTATCTTAAATATTTTCACACAGAATAGGGAAAACTCATAGGATTTAGAAAACTCCTACAAAAATCGGAAAGTTTATATTCTTTTAACCTCATATATTATATAAAACTTTTGTTTTAATATTAAAGATATTAATATATTGAATTTAATTAATTGATTAATTTTAATCCTTTTAAATTAAAAATAAATAAAATGGACTAAATAATTCATGAAAACTAGTTAAAATTTAAATCACACAAGGTTTTTGAAGAGATAAAAATAGGTGATAAAATGAGAATAGCAATTGTATCTGGAAAAGATGAAGGACCAACAAAATTAAATGCTTTTGACAATGCTTTGAGCAATGCTGGAATAGGGGATGTGAACCTAATTAAAGTATCCAGTATGCTTTCAGGAAATACTGAGATATGTGACTTACCAAAACTTAAAGCAGGAGCAATGGTAAACTGCGTATTATCAGAAATTACTTCAGACAATCCTGGTGATGAAATTACTGCAGTTGTAGGAGTTGCTATTGGAGAAGAATTGGGCTGTGTTGTTGAAACAAGCGGAATAAATAAAGATTTAAATGATCTAATTAAAGAAGCCGAAAAAATGGTTAAATATATGATGGAAAAAAGAAAAGTTGAAATTAAGGATTTGATTGTTGAATATTCCACTACACAAGTTAAAAGCATTGCATCTTGTGTCGCATCAGTTGTTTATCTAAATGATGACATTGAAGAGTGATAATGGATGATTAAAATAACTAAAGATTCTCAAATATTTATATATTCATTAACAAGTATGTTACTATCAATAAGACTTTAAATATTAGTGATTAGATGAATTATATTATTCTTGCTATTCTTTTTATTCTATCTGGTTTTTTCATGAAGTATTCGGATGACTTATATGATGTTAGTCATAATCTGACTTTTTCAATATTTTTTGGTATTTTATGTGCTATTACATCTGTTACAGCTACACTTTACAATAATGATGCAGCTTATATTTTCATTTCTATACTGATAGGTAATTTCATAGTTTTAAAAGTAGATGGAATTCATCATATAATCTCTTTGATTGTTTTTTTAGCAGTACTGTTAGCTGTAGGAATTCCTGATTTGGAAGTAGTTATTTTGCTGATTTGTATTTTAGCTGCTATAAGTGATGAAATAGGGCATGATCTAATTCCAAATATGACCGAAGACAGATTTTTAAATTTATTTTTTGAATACCGATTTGTGATGAAGATTGTAATATTCTTGCTTGCTGTTTGTGGTGTATTTGATATTTGGGCATTTGTTTGCTTTATTTTGTTTGAACTGTCCTATGTAGGAGCAGAAATTGTTTTTAATAGATTCAATTTAAAAAGAATTCAGGGCTGATAAAAAAGTAATATCATGATATCAGATTGCCGAAGAATGTATTTTGCATAGTATTTGAATGTCCATATGAACTGCTTGGAGACTGCTATGTCAAAGAATAAACTGTCCGACCATTACTTATATAATACTTAATAATGCCTTTGATTAAATAAAAAATAAATTCCTAACTATAAATTTAATGAACTTTTTTTCTAATTATCTTCAAAGGCAGTAAAAATTAATTTAATTTCAAATTCTACATATGGACGAGGCCGAAGAGGAAAGTATATTTAAAAATCAAACTTGCTTCAACTCCAGCATATATTTTTCCAAAGTAATTTTCAAATTTTGGCAATGAAAGAATAATCTTCACACTACAAAGGGTGCTGTTTTTATATTATCAGTTTTCAAATAACTCTGCTACTTTTTCTAGTTCGCTGCTGATTTCGATATGTTGTGGACATACTTTTTCACATGCACCGCAGCCAACACATTGTGATGCTTTTGCATACCTTTCAGCATAATTATTATAATACAAAAAGTTCAGCATCTGGTCTACATTTGAGCTCATTTCATCATTGTAAATAGAGAAATATTTTGATATTGGAATTTCCTTTTTGCAGTAGTCTGCACAGTAATCACAAAAAGTACGAGGTATTGCAGTTGAATCGTTGATAATTTCATGCACTTGAGCAATAATGTCTAATTGATTATTTTCAAGTCCGTTGAAATTTTTTACAATGCAATGTTTTCTTCACATGTTTTTCTTTATTCATTCCACTCAATACCAATTCGACAGATTTTAAATTCAATACATAAAATTAGGGAAAAACACAACGATATTTCATATATGCATCTTTTCAGTAATGGAAATCCATCATATTGGACAATAGCAAGATTTAATGTTGATTATCCTGATTTAATAAAAAATGAGCTTTAAATCTAATTCTTAAAGACAATCAGTTTTGAGAATATGTAGTTTAAAACTATCACGATGATTTGAACAACGATTTTTGATATTGAGCTGTCAAACGCAATAAGGTCGATGAATGCATACATCAAAAACATATCTACAACTCCAGAAAATATCCTACCTCCGAAAAAAAGAGACATTTCCTTTAGAATATTCGGACTTTTACTTTCAAACACCCATGTTCGATTGGTCACATATGCAAATAGAACTGAGAGAAACCATGCTATGGCGTTTGAAACCAGATAATTGATACCCAACAGATTCGCAAAGAAAAAATAGCTTATGAGATTAACAAAAAATGTAAATGCTCCAAAAACTACATACAATACTAGCTCTCTATCTATCTTTATCCAATCGCTTATCATCAATGTTTGTCTCCTTAATAATAAAAATCGGACGATTTTTTGTTTCACTGTATGTGTTTCCCAAGTACTTACCTAATATTCCGATTAAAATCATTTGCATGCCTCCTAAAAACAATATTGTACACATTGTTGTTGCAAAACCCTGAACCGGATCGGAAAATATGATATATTTCACTATAATAAACATAAGGTAAATGAATGCAAGCGTTGAAATTATGAATCCTAGAAATATTGAAGCTGAGAGGGGGAGTGTCGAAAATGCAATAATGGCTTTAACGGAATACCCAAAGAGATCCCAAACTGACCATGTGCTCTCTCCTGCAACCCTTTGAATGTTTTCATATTCAATCCATTTTGTTTCAAATCCAACCCATTGGAAAATTCCCTTTGAAAATCTGTTGTATTCGTTCAACTGTAATATCGCATCAGTAACCTGGTGTGTCATCACACGATAATCTGTTGCTCCGGCCACCAGTTTCACGTTGGAAATGGAATTGAACAATCTATAGAATAATTTGGATCCCAACGAATTGATTATAGGTTCGCCTTTTTTTGAAACTCTTTTTGCTGCTGCAACGTCATAACCTTCATGAATAGCTTCAATCATTTCCGGTAGAAGGCTTGGGGGGTGCTGAAGGTCAGCATCCATAAGACCTACCAGATCGCCTGTGGCATTAATCAGACCTGCATAAATTGCTGGTTCTTTTCCGAAGTTTCTTGAAAATGAGATATATTTGACATTTGGATTTGAATCTGCCAGATCCATAATTTTTTCCTGAGTATTATCTTGGGAACCGTCGTTGATAAATATGACTTCATAATTAAAGCCAACTAAAGTCTTTTGAATTTCATCCAAAAACATTTCGACATTTTTTTCTTCATTATAACATGGTACAATAATACTCAGCAAATCCATATTAAGATTTTTATCATTTTCAGTATAAATAATTTTTAATAATAATCGAATTTTGATGTAAACGAGTTTCAGACAAAAAATATAATTTTGGATTAAAAACTTTTTTTATTGTATTGATTTTAGGGGGTTATTTTTCTCCTTTTTATTATATATTTAAATACTTTGAAGTTAATAAGTTATTTTAACTTAAATTTTTTGTAATGATTTAAAATTATAGATTTGGCTTAAAAGGGAAATGATGATACTGTTAAGTTTTGATATTGAGGAGTTCGATGTGCCCAGGGAGCATGGGGTCGACTATTCGCTTGAGGAAGGCATGAATGTGTCTGTTGAAGGTACAAACGTCATTTTGGATATCCTTAAAAGAAATGATGTTAGAGCCACATTATTTTGTACAGCAAATTTTGCCATAAATGCTCCAAAAACAATGAAAAGAATACTAAATGAGGGTCATGAAGTTGCATCTCATGGTGTTGACCACTTTGAGCCTAAAGAAACTGATTTTGCAAAATCTAAGGAGATTTTAGAAAAAATAACCAACACAAAAATAATGGGCTACCGTCAGCCGAGGATGTTTCCGGTTAAGGACTGTGAAATCCGGAGGGTAGGATATGCATACAATTCCTCTCTCAATCCAGCATTCATTCCTGGAAGATATATGAACCTTAATACTCCCAGAACATATTTTGAAAAAGATGGTGTAGTTCAAATCCCGGCTTCAGTAACTCCAACAGTAAGATTTCCTCTGTTTTGGCTGTCACTGCACAATCTCCCTGAAAATATCTATCATAGGATGGTTCGTCGCACCCTAAAAAAGGACAATTACTTCACAACATATTTTCACCCATGGGAGTTCTATGAGTTAAATAATCATCCCGAATTTAAGATGCCTTTTATAATAAAAAGAAACAGTGGCCAGAAGATGGCTCAAAGACTGGATCATTTAATCAAGATGCTTAAAGACAGAAATCACACATTCATAACATATGCTGAGTTTGTAAACTCCATTCGTTAAAGTCAATTAAGATTAATGATGTTTTTTGTTCAAAACACTATACACTAATTTAAAAAAACAACAATTAATCTTTAGAAAACTTTTTGTATTTTTAATTCATTGAATTATTAATTTGACAACAATTCAAATTCTATAAGCATTATTTTTAAAAAATAACAATTAAACTTTAGAAAACATTTAATATGTTCAATAACCAATGTAGTATTAAGGGTTTAAATATGGAATTTAACAGAAAAAATAAAGATATTATTGGAAAATTTTTTTTCGCATTGAGTGTTATAATACTTATTTACATGCTTGTAACACCACTTAACCATCTTATTCTGCATGTGGATGAGTACTTCACACTGACACTTATCAATTTCAATGTAAACGAAATGGTACGTCTCACTGCAGCAGATGTGCATCCGCCATTATATTATCTGATACTTAAGTTCGCCATGTCTGTTTTTGGTTTTTTCGGAATCTCTTCCCATAACCTCTATGCAGTAAGGATTGTTTCTATAATTCCATATGCAATTATCATGATTATTTCATATTTTAAAGTCAGAAAAGATTATGGGTGGCTGACTGCCGGACTCTTTATGCTTTCACTCGGTGTCATGAGTCAGTTTTTCTTTTATTTCCTTATAGCAAGAATGTATAGTTGGGCAATCCTGTTCATGCTTGTAGCTTTCATATATACAAAGGAAATTTACACAAAAGGAGACTTGAAATACTGGATGATTGTTACCATTGCATCTGTACTATCCGCATATACACATTATTTTGCAGGGATTTCCGCAGTGTGTCTGTTTCTGATTTTAATTTATTATGTTATTTTTAAAAACAGGAGCCAGATTAAGAATCTATGCATTTCTATTGTAGCGGGAGTTATTTTATATTCCTATTGGCTTTCGACTCTTTTTGCTCAATTAGGCACTATTCACCACGGATTTTGGGTTCCGCGAATTACTGTTAAATCACTTATTGAAGACTTTGGATACTATGCATATTCTAATGACCTCTTCTTTGCAGTTATTGCAATTATAATACTTATTGCTATTATATACTTGTATAAAAAGCAACTGAATGAAAAATACAGTGTGGACAACTTTTATCTTCTAACCGGCCTTGGAGTTTATCTTGGAACAATCATATTTGCTCTTATTGTGTCTCTTGTATACAAGCCCGTACTGCTTGCCAGATATTTAATTCCTGCTGCAGCGGTATTATGGCTTTCAATCTCAATTCTAATCAACAAGATTGAAGATAAAAAGACAATGATGTATTCATTTGCCCTTGTATGTCTGCTTCTGATTGTGGGAACAGGATACATGATAAATTCCAACTTCACGATGTATAATGAGGGAATGGCTAAAGAAAACCTCTTCAATGAAATCATGCAGGATGAAAATGCATCACTTATTCTGGCTAGGCCGAATGGAATAATATATTTCCTGGACTATTCTGATAGGGTGGATACATATTGTATCAGATATACCTATGTCTTTGATAAAACGATGAACAAGCTGCATCAGACATTCAATTTTAAAGACACGTCGGAAAAAAATATCTCGGGTCTTGTTATAAACAATACTGACAGACATTTCTACCTAGTTAATATAATGACTTGGGGAGATCTGAATTTAAGTTCACAAATCAACAAAACCACATTGCTGTCTGATCAGGGTATTGAGATATCTCGGCTGACAGCCAAAGAACCCAAAATCAATGAAACAGTAAAATAATGTAATGTGGGGTGTCTGATTTTGTTAGCGAAAAATGGCTAAAAGAAGTTTCAGATGACTACTATCTAAATCTTTAAATCATTTATATATCATTTTGTCCAGCAATAGGACAAGCGCATCTAATATTATTAAATAAGGTAATTAAAATGGAAAATCAATTTTTTTAGGATGAGAGTGTTACTATGAAATATATTCAATTAGGAAATACAAATTTAAAAGTAAGCAGGGTATGTATGGGCTGTATGGGATTTGGAGATCCTAAAAATGGGATGCATACATGGATATTACCCGAAGCAGAATCAATGGAAATCATTAAAAACGGATTGGATAATGGAATAAATTTTTATGATACTGCAATAGGTTATCAAAATGGAACTTCTGAACAATATCTTGGAAAAACAATAAATGAATATGCTTCAAGGGATGATGTTATTGTTGCAACTAAGTTTTTGCCTCGTTCAGAAGAAGAAATTAAAAATAATATCTCAGGCCAGCAACATATTCGTAATTTTGTTGAAAAAAGCCTTGAAAACTTGAATTTGGATTATATTGATTTGTATATCTACCATATGTGGGATTATAATACTCCATTATATGATATTCTGGAAGGTTTAAATGAAGTCATTGAAGAAGGCAGAGTAAAATATATTGGAATATCAAACTGTTTTGCATGGCAGCTTGCAAAAGCAAATGCATTAGCGGAAAGTGAAGGTTTTGCCAAATTTGTATCAATTCAAGGCCATTACAATTTGATTTTCAGAGAAGAAGAACGTGAAATGATTCCATTGTGTAATGCAGACAATATTGCAACAACTCCTTACAGTGCTCTTGCATCAGGTAGATTGTCAAGACTTCCAGGAAATGATTCTAAAAGATTAAAAGAAGATTTCTACGCTAAATTAAAATACCAATCAACTGAAGTTCAGGATGAGGAAATTATTAAAAGAGTAAATGAACTGGCGGAAAATTATGGTGTTTCAATGACTGAAGTGTCACTTGCATGGTTGCTCACAAAGGTCACTTCTCCGATTGTTGGCTCTACTAAAATGCATCATGTTGAAGGAGCTGTCAGGGCTGTTGATTTAAAATTATCTTTAGATGACATTAACTATTTGGAAGAGCCTTATGTTGCCCATGATCTGGTTGGGGTAATGGCCGACAATAAAGTTTCAGCTTCTGATAATGAAAAAGTGTGGGCAAAACATACTAAAAATAAGATTTAGGGTGATTTATTCTAATAAATGCCATATAAACTTATTTTACAATATATTTCTTCTTTACAATACTTTTAATTATTTTTTTTTAAATTTTAAATGACACATGATTCAATAGAACTGGAATTAGCTATGGTGGTGTTTTTTAGTTACTTTACATTGGAGCTATTAATTTTCGTTGAATCACTCTTTGATTATTTGATGTGGGTAAGTGGGTTTCTTCATTTTATCACTTTCCAGGGATTAATTTGAATTTTCAATCTTATCTTTATCATTGATAAAGATGATTGTCAAAATAAGCATGATAACATGTAAAATAAGTAGAATCAGTGAAGTTTGATTGAATGCTACAACTGAAGCGGAATTGTGGCCTATGGAACCTCCTGCCAAAATGGCTACTATAACAACTACCATTGATGATCCGATTGCAGCAGAAATCTGTCTTAATGTATTGTTGACTGCGGTTCCGTCCTCAACTTTATCTGATACCATGGTTAAAGTCCATGTTGTGGCAGGCATCAGGGCCAAACCTACACCAATATAACGTATTGATTGAGTTATTGTCAAGAATTCGAAGGAGGAATCCTGAGTATAAAACATCATGGTTGCAAATCCTATTATGGAAAAGATACAGCCCATAATGAGGACTTTTTTGATTCCTATTCTGTTTGTGAGTAATGGACCTACGATATTAAAGATAATTATCAATAATCCACCAGGAAGAAGTACAGAAGCGGAAAATATTGCGGAATTGTAAGCTATACCTTGCATGAATATCGGAAGAAGCCCGGTACATCCATTCAAACAGGAAAATAGGATGCAGATAAATGTTGTACCCACCAAGAAATATTTGTTTTTCAGTATGGATAGGTTAATTAAAGGCTTTTCCAATTTTGATTGACGTTTTACAAATAAGATTAAAGTTATAATTCCAATGATTATCGGTAAAATTACAAGATAATGTGTAAATCCATAATCTGCAACATTTGTAAAACCGAGCATTAATCCCGCACATCCAATTATTGACAATACAACAGACATATAGTCAAGAGGATAATCCTCAGTAGGAGTATAGTCTTTTACAAATATTATACCTAAAACTAAAAGAATTATTGTAGCTATTGTGAAAAATGAGAACAATTCCCTCCAGCCATATAATGCTATAACGTATCCTCCTAAAAAAGAACCGATTACCGGAGCTATTGCTATTACCAAACCGTATAGTCCCATATATGTCTGCCATTTTTCTTCAGGGATAGTTCTCAAAAGTAAAATCTGAACATAGGGCATTATAATACCGTTTCCGATAGCCTGAAGAACCCTACCAATAATCAAAACAATTAGAGAATTTGAAAAATAACATATTATTGATCCTAAAAGAAATATGATTAATGAAAAGAAAAATATTGCTTTTGCACTGAATCTGCGTGATATAAAAGCACTTAATGGAATCATGACTCCTACTACAAGTAGAAATGCTGAATAGGACCACTGTGCTTGTGTTGATGAGACAGAGAAGTCACTCATCAAATAAACTAAACCTGTTGTAATAATGGATTGGGCTATGCATACCAAGCTTGAAGCTAAAATAAACAAGACCAATATCTGCATCTTATTGTTTAATTTAATATTCATTTTTTCACAATATTGTCTATAATTAGTTTTATATTTTTTTATAATTTAACATCTCTGATGTATCTTGCAGGAACTCCTCCAACGACTGTGTTTTTTGCAACATCTTTTGTGACCACAGCTCCTGCAGCAATAATCGCCCCATCACCAATAGTTACGCCTGGAAGTATTGTAACGCTGGAACCAATCCAAACATCATTGCCGATTACTATGGGAGATGGAATTAAATTACCCCTATTTTGAGGATTTTCATTATGATTTAAAGTAGCCAGGACAACATTATGGCCAATTAAAACATTATCTCCAATGTAAATTCCGCCTTGGTCCTGAAATCTGCAGCCGGAATTGATGAAAACATTTTTTCCAATGTGAATGTTTTTTCCAAAATCCGTTGTGAATGGTGGAAAAACCCTGAAATCATCA
>CACXWH010000010.1 GCA_902771225.1 uncultured Methanobrevibacter sp.
GCTGAAATTAATAAACTTAATGAAGAAAAAAATATTGAAATAAATAATTTATCAAACTTAAATGAAGAATTAAATAATAATTTAAATGAAAAAGAGAAAAAAAATAAAACTTTAATTGATGAAAATAATGTTATTCAAGATAATGTCAATGAAAAAGACAACTTAATTAATTCTCTTAACGAAGAAATAATTATTTTAAAATCTATTATTAAAGAAAAAGATGAAACTATTGATTCAATTATGGGGGGAAGTTAAATGCAAAATTTTCATGATATGAATATTCCCATAATATTTTGTCTCTTCCACCAGATACTCTATCAGAAATGGATTTATTGAAAATAAAGTGTTAAACAAAAAATATTTAAATACAAACACTAAAAAGTTATTAAATATATATATTATTTGACTGATTTTATGATATCCATTATAATTTATATTCACAATATGGAAGATTACATCCACACATGTTTGAATAGTTTAATAAAACAATATTATGAAGATTTTGAAGTAATTTGCATTGATGATGCATCAACTGATTCTACAACTGAAATTTTAGAATATTTTTCTAAAAAAGATTCTAGAATTAAAGTTCATAAAACTAAAACTAAAAAAGGTTTAAATTATTGTAAAAATAAAGGATTAGAAATATCTAATGGGGAAACTACAATATATTTGAAAGGAGATGAATGGCTTAGTTTTAATACATTAGAATCTATTTCACACAAACATCCTTCCACCATGGAAAAAATTCCATCTAATAAAATTTCAGATTTTAGAAAAGAAATAATTAAAACAACACATGAAAAAGAAATAGAGCATTATAAAAATATTGTTCAAAAATTAAATAAGGATAAAATAAAATTAAATAAGGATAAAATAAAATTACAAAAGAAATTAGGAAAGTATTCCAAACCAGAAATCCTAAATAAAATTATTAATAATGATTATTCTAATTTAACTATTGCAATTAAATCCCCACACCCAAAGGGAACTGAACATTGGGGAGATTTATTCTTTTCAATAGCTCTTAAAAAGTCTTTTGAAAAATTAGGATTTAACGTTTTAATTCAAGAAAGGGAACATTGGTATGATGAAAATGAAATTGATATTGCATTTGTTTTAAGAGGATTAGTTGATTATAATCCAGATTATTCTAATATCAATATTATGTGGAATATTTCACACCCAGACATGATTTCCATTGAAGAATATGAAAAATATGATTATATATTTATTTCTTCAGAAAAATATGCTAATAAGATCAAAAATAAAGTAGATACAAATGTATCTTCATTATTACAATGTACTGACCCTGAAGTTTTTTATCCAGAATTTGATGAAAGTATTGCTAATGAAATTTTATTTGTTGGTGTTACTAGGGGAGTTTATAGAGAAATTATAAAAGATACATTAAAAACTAATCATGATATCTCAATTTATGGAAGAGGATGGGAAGATTATGTCAATGAAAAATATATTAAAGGTTTATTTATTCCAAATAATGAATTGCACAAATATTATTCATCTTGTAAAATCCTTTTAAATGACCACTGGGAAGATATGCGAGAAGAAGATTTCCCATCTAATAGATTATTTGATGCACTAGCCTGTGGAACTTTTGTTATCTCAGATAAAATCTCATCCGCAGATACACTATTTGAAGGTAGTATCGTAACTTATGATACTGTTGGCGATTTAAATAAAAAAATTAATTATTATTTAACTCATGAAGATGAAAGAATAAAAATTGCAGAAAAAGGGCGTGAAATTGTTCTTGAAAATCATACATTTGATAAGAGAGTTAGTGAAATTTTATCCTTTTTAAAAAAAGTTAATTGTAATTTTTAAACCCTTAACAAAACATCATATATTTGTATTGGAGTATATATAATACATTTTAACATTTGGCACTCTTAGAGAATAATTGATGTTAAAACTCCAAATTCTATTCCCACCATATTCTCTAACTCATTATCAGTTTTTATAGAAACACCCACATTTAGGGACTCTTTTTATACATCCATATTTTTAGCATTTTTAATTAATAAGACTATTATAAAACAAAGAAAGAGAAACTAAACTAACAAGAATAAATAAACGAAAGTATATCCATACGAAAAGGCCACAAAAAATCAAAAAAAATTAATTTTCAGACCAAGGTATGTTTTAAAGGAATCTACCTCAAAGCTTTAATTTGAAATTACAATCAAAAATAGGATTCTAAAAATCAACAAGTTTTTGAAAGAATTACCAAATACCCAATATAAAATTATAAATATTTTTAAAATAAATAATAAATAAAGGAGGCTACTTATGCATAAAAATTCACATTTAAAAATGGAATGGTTTAAAAATACTTATTTAAATACTTCTACAAAATTAGATGTTCTTGATGTTGGATCATTAGATAATAAAGGTGACTACAATTATTCAGACATATTTGATGAAAAAAATTGGACATATGTCGGTCTTGATATTCAAAAAGGCAATAACGTTGATATTATAGTAACTGATATATACAACTGGTTTGAAATTGAAGACAATAGTTATGATGTAATTATTTCTGGGCAATTTTTTGAACATTTAGAATTTTTTTGGCTCACAATATCTGAAATTGAAAGAGTATTAAAACCTGGAGGCTATGTATGTATTATTACACCCTCATCCGGTCCAAAACATGGAATTAATGTTCTAAATTGTTATCGTTTCCAGGAAGATGGTTTAAAATCTATGGCTAAATATGTTGATTTAGAAGTTCTCCATACATCAGTTGATGAAAGAAAAGAAGCACAACCATGGAATGATGCTTGTTTAGTTGCTTATAAACCAACATTATCAAAAAATAATGAAAATAGAATCTTGGAAAAAAGAATAGATAATTTAGAAAATAAACTAGATGCCATTTTGCAAGCAATTCAAAAATAGAAAACAATGCTAACTTTTTGACAACCATTATATACAACTGTCAATTTGACTGTGGTGAAATGATAAGAAATTAAGTTTTTCAATTTTTATTTTGTTTTTTGTTTAATGATTGATTAATTGTTAATTATAATAATTAACGATTAATTATTATTTTTTTAATGGGTAATTTTTTTGTTTATTTTTTTTATTTTTAGGGTGTCCGCCAAAATTGATTTTGGGATTGGGGCCAAATTTTCATTAAAATATTGTTGCTGTGAGTTGTAATTGGTTTTTAATGGATGTACTTTCACAGAAATCTTCTAAATCTTCTGTGGTATTTTCTATTTTGTTGTATAATCGGATTAGATTGTATGCTAGTGCGTCTAAGTTTATTCTTTCTTCTGTTTTTATCATTCTGATGACTATTTCTTTTTCTAGTTGGAATTGTTCTTTGAATATTCCAAATGGTCCTTCGACGCTTGATCTTTTTGCGTATTCGTCTTTATATTCTTGTTTTTCCATTTTGTGGTTCATTGCTTTTTGCATTTCTGATCCGTATTCTGTGATTGTTTTATGTGTTTGTGATGATGCGCAGCATTTTGTTCGTGCGTTACAGTTTTTACATGCGTTGTAATTGTTGTATATTCTTTTTATTTTTTCTGGTTTTTCTGGGTCTTTGTGTGGTTCTGTGTATTTTCCATAGAAGTGTAAATATTGATTTTCGGGGCATTTAAATGCATCTTGTTCATAATCATATTCAAAATGGTCTTTGTGGTATGGATTTTTGTTTAATTTTCCTATTTTTTCTTTGGATTGTTTTCTTGTTGGTATTAATCCTTCTATTTTTTCATCTGCTAAGTATGATAGTGATATTTGATTTAAATATATTGTATCTGCGCTTATGTATTTTGGTTTGGTATTTATGTTTTGTATTGCTTTTTTGGCGATTTCTGGTAGTTCGTAATGATCTGTTGGGTTTTGTGTTATGTTTATTGCGCAGATTAGTTTGGTGTCGTAATCGACTGCATATTGGATATTATAGGCAACCATATAATTTCCTTTCTTTCCTTTCATGAAACGTGCTTCAATATCATTTACTGGTATTCTATCTTGTCCTGTGAATGTAAATTGTGTTTCTATACCATATAATAGTTCTAATTTATCTTCATCACCCATGTCTTTCTTTTCCAATATTCTTTTAGCAGGTTTGTGGAGTTTTTCAAGGCTTTCAGGATTAACTGAATGTCCTTCATAGTAATCGACCAATATTTGTGTTTCTTTTTTAGAGATTGTATTATTGTTGGAATTATATGCTTTTTTGATGGTTCCATCAATAGCAACATGATTAAATTCCGTAAAACCTTCATCAAAAGCCTTTTTCAACCATGTCTGCAATTATTGATGTTCTATCAATATGTTGAATTTTAGCATAAACAAGCAATTTTAACATAGAATCCACAGGTAAAGAATCACGTCCTTTCTTTTTCTTAGGCTCATCAATTTCCAAAAGAGGAAAAACATCCTCAATAAAATCAACAACAAAACGAGAAATATGATCTTCTGGAACATTCCAATCCAAAGTTTTAATACCTAATTTGCTCTGATTCTTATCAAACTTTCTTTTAACCATAAATAACAACACCAAAATAACTTATACCCAATATAAAATATGTACAACAAAGTATATAAACTTAACTGTTTAAAAAACAGTTAAATTAAAAATAAAAACTTGTTACAAATTAAAAAATGATAAAACAATGAAATAAATCATATAATAAAAATCTAGTGTTATATAGTTAAAATATTTGAAAAATAGTGAAAAATAAGTCTAAAATTTTTTTCGCCAAACTTCAAAATTTAATTTTGGCGGACACCCCTCATTTAAATCTAATAAATGTTCGTTCGTTATGAAAATATTTATATATCATTTGGAATAAAAATATCATTGCAATCACGATAATTAAATCATGATTAAAGATTGGGGAAATTAATGGGAAAAATAATATTATGAGGTTTAATAAATTAATTATTCGTTTTATCAATATTATTTTTTTATTATTCAAGGTTTATTTCTGTAATTTTGTAATTAGGTATAAACAGACTAAAATATTTGAATTGAACCATAATTTATTGATATGCACAATAAACTTATTCGTATGGTCTTTTTTTCAAATCTTTGTTATTGATTTAATATCTGTGGGTGTTCTTTGTATAATTATATTCAAATGGGAGGATAAATATGAAATCTATGAAGAAGATGTTAATCATTGCTATTATAGCAATTGTCGCAGTCGTTTGTGTAAGTTCTGTAGTAAGTGCTGGTTTATTTGATTTCTTGGGCTCATCATCATCATCTGATCAGTTAAAAGGACAAGAAGTTAATTTAGCAGCAGCAGCAAGTTTAAAAAATGTATATGATGAAAAGTTAATTCCTATGTTTGAAAAAAAATATCCTGGTGTAAAAGTTACTCCAACATATGCTTCAAGTGGGGATTTACAATCTCAAATTGAAAACGGTTTAAAAGCGGATGTATTCATGTCTGCTTCCAATAAACAGATGAATAATTTGGCTAAAAAAGATTTGGTTAACAACAGTACTAATGTTCAATTTTTAGAAAATAAAGTTGTATTGATTGTACCTAAAAACGCAAGTACTAATATATCCTCATTTGAGGATTTAAACAAGACAAATGGTACTATTGCTATTGGTGATCCTGAATCTGTACCTGCAGGCCAATATGCTAAAGAAGTATTAACCAGTCTAGGTATTTGGGATACAGTACAATCTAAACTCTCTTTAGGTACTGATGTAACTGCTGTATTAAACCAAGTGGCTCAAGGATCTGCTGATTGTGGTATTGTATATGCTACTGATGCTAAATCTAATCCTAATGTTAAGGTAGTTTGTGAAGCTCCAAATGGAACTTTAAAAACTCCAGTTATTTATCCTGTAGCTGAACTTAAAAACCCAGAACATCCAGAAGCTGCAAAAGCATTCATGGAATTCTTAAAAACAAAAGAAGCTAAAGATGTATTTGTTGAATATGGTTTTACTATCCATGAATAGGTTTGATAGTTTATTATTTTGGTGAATAACCAATAATGTTAAAGGAGATAAGACATGGCGGTAGATTGGTCCCCTATTTTCATTTCAATGAAAACTGCAAGTTTATCAATTCTCATAACCTTTTTCGTAGGTTTGATTGTTGCTTGGGGCATTGTAAAAATGAAAAATGATACAATAAAAATTGTACTTGATGGTATTTTTACATTACCTATTGTACTTCCCCCTACTGTAGTAGGATTCTTTTTATTGTATATTTTTGGTGTTAGAGGACCTATAGGTAAGTTCTTTTTAGAATTTTTTGCTGTGAAAATAGCTTTTTCATGGTCTGCAACAGTTATTGCTGCAGTCGTCATGTCTTTTCCTTTAATGTATCGTTCTGCCCGTGGTGCATTTGAACAAGTGGATGCTAACTTATTGGATGCGGGCCGTACATTAGGTATGTCTGAATGGAAAATTTTCTGGAAAATTTTATTTGCAAATGCATTACCTGG
This sequence comes from uncultured Methanobrevibacter sp., assembly GCA_902771225.1. Classification (GTDB taxonomy): domain Archaea; phylum Methanobacteriota; class Methanobacteria; order Methanobacteriales; family Methanobacteriaceae; genus Methanocatella. The sequence continues at coordinate 6,463 of CACXWH010000010.1, forward strand.
TATTATTAGTGGTGGAATTCTTGCTTATGCTAGGGGCTTAGGTGAATTCGGTGCTACAGCTATGCTTGCAGGTAATATTGCCAGACAAACTAGAACTCTCCCTATGGCAGTTTATTCTGAGGTGGCTGCAGGTAATATGGGGGAGGCTTTTAATTATGTGATAGTTATTGTTATAATATCATTTATCGCTATTTTTATTATGGATTATTTTTCTTTACGTAAGGAAAAGCAATGGAGAAATAATTAAATATTCAATGATAATAGAAATATACTTATTATTCTTATGAACAGGTTTAGAGGACAATTATGGATAATAAATTGTTAAAAGTTGATATCCAAAAAAAACTTAAAGAATTTGACTTGATTGTTGATTTTGAGTTGAAAAAAAAGCGTTTGGGTATTCTCGGCCCTTCTGGCTGTGGAAAAAGTATGACCTTGAAGTCAATTGCAGGTATTGTAAATCCTGATGAGGGCATTGTAAGTTTAAATACTGGTGAAGAAACTGTTTATTTTGATTCTAGTAAAAAAATTAATTTAAAACCTCAAAAAAGAAATGTAGGTTACTTATTTCAGAATTATGCTTTATTTCCAAACATGACTGTTGAGGAAAATATTGCTTGTGGATTGCCTAAAAATTATGATGAAAAAATCGTATCTGATATGATTAAACGTTTTCATTTGGATGGATTGGAAAAAAGATATCCTCGACAATTATCTGGAGGTCAACAGCAAAGAGTGGCTTTGGCCCGTATTTTAGCATATAATCCGGATGTTATATTGTTGGATGAACCGTTCAGTGCTATGGATACTTTTTTAAAAGAACAATTGCGTATTGAACTTTCCAATTCACTTAACGATTTCGATGGATTTTCCATTATGGTTACTCATGACCGTGACGAAGCATTCCAGTTTTGTGATGAACTTATAGTATTGGATGAAGGTAAGATTATAGCAAAAGGAGATACTTATGAAATATTTGAAAATCCGGGAAAAGTTCAGGTTGCCAGGCTTACTGGTTGTAAAAACATTTCTAAAGTCGAAATTATAGATGATTTTCATGTTAAATCCTTAGATTGGGGAGAAATATTTGAAGTTTCTGAAAAAATTTCACCAAACATCACCCATATTGGAATAAGAGCTCATAATTTTTCTGCTGCTGAAAAAGATGATGTGAATGCATTTAGCACGGAAAATTCAAAAAAATTGGAAATGCCTTTTGAATGGCAGATAACTTTGCCAAATGGCTTGTGGTGGAAATATGATAAAGCTATCTATGAGCATGAATTTGATATTCCCAAATATTTAAAAGTAAATCCAATTGATATAATATTATTGGAAGAGTAGTCTAATTAATATTTAAAGCAGTCTTTTTCGTGATTATCAATAATGCCTATAGCTTCTAAATAGGAATATATTGTAGTCGAACCAACAAATTTCATACCTTTTTTCTTCAAATCTTTTGCAATTTTATCTGATAATTCAGATTTTGTTTTATATTCTGATTTAATGATTTTACCATCAGTAAAGCCCCAAATGTAGTTTGAAAAACTGCCATATTCTTTCTGAATTACTTTAAACACTTTTGCATTATTGATTGTTGCTCTGATTTTTCCTTCATGTCGAATTATCTTTTCATTTTCAAGTAGTTGTCTAACTTTATCATCATCATAATTAATGATTTTGTCTAAATTGAAATCATCAAATGCTGTTTTAAATGATTTTCTCTTTTTTAATATGGTAATCCAGGATAGACCTGCCTGAAATGATTCCAAAACTAGCATTTCAAATAGAATATCATCATCATATTTGGCAATGCCCCATTCCTCATCATGATATCTGAGGTATATTTCTTCTTTTCCTTCAACCCATGAGCATCTTTTAATCATAATTATTAATTATTTAAAAGAATAATAAATAGTATTAACTGTTTTGTGGGGATATGATGAAATACAGAACTTTGGGAAATACTGGATTAAGGGTAAGTGAAATTGCTTTTGGCTCTGAATGGTATGTTGAAAGGCCTTACGAAGATGTTGAAGAGATTGTAAGGCATTGTGAAGCAAATGGAATTAACTTTCTTGATTGTTGGATGAGTGAACCTACAGTCAGGACTAATTTGGGTAAGGCAATTAAGGATACTCGTGACAAATGGATTATTCAAGGCCATATTGGTCCAATCTGGCAGAATAATCAATATGTAAGAACTCGTGAAATTGATAAGGTAAAGGAAGCTTTTGAAGATTTCATGGAAAGGTTTCAAATTGACGTGCTGGATTTTGGTATGATTCATTATGTTGATACTTTTGAAGACTATGACGAAATCATGTCTGGGGAATTCATTCAATACGTTCGTGATTTAAAACAAAAGGGTATAATTAAACATATTGGCTTAAGTACCCATAATACGAATATTGCCTTTTTGGCAGCGAAAAATCCGGAAATTGAATTACTGATGTTTAGCATTAATCCTGCCTATGACATGTTTCCCCCAACGAGTGATTTGGAAGATTACCGTGATGATGATGAGTATGTGGGTTTGGCAGGACTGGATCCAAAAAGAGCTGAGCTTTATCAGTTATGTGAGGAAAACGGCACTCCAATAACTGTAATGAAAGGTTATGCAAGTGGGAGATTATTTGATGAAAATGATTCTCCATTCGGTCTTGCATTAACTCCTGTCCAATGTATTCATTATGCTTTAGAGCAAAAAGGGGTATCCAGTATTTTCGTCGGCATAAGCAATACTCAGGAATTGGATGCTGCACTTGAATATGAAAATGCATCTGAAAGTGAAAAGGAGTATCGTGATATTTTATCCAGTGCACCTAATCATTCATTTGAAGGAAAATGTATGTATTGTGGGCATTGTTCACCATGCAGTTCGGGAATTGATATTGGAGGACTTATCAAACTGTATGATTTGGCTGTTGTTCATGATGAGGTACCGCAAAGTGTTCGGGAGCATTACAACAACTTAACTTATGATGCTGCAGAATGCATTGCATGTGGTGAGTGTGAAGACAGATGCCCCTTTAATGTTAAAATTGTTGATATAATGTTGGATGCTCAGGACTTGTTTAATCTAGTGAAATATTAATCTGTGAAATATATTCATGAGTTTTCAGATGATTTAAAATGGTAAATATAATGGATAATGAAGAAGACATGCAACAGTAATGAAATATAAAGATACTGTTATAATACTACATAAAATATGTTAAAAAGTTATTTAACCGTGAAAATCAATTAATTAATTAGAGGGATTAATATGAAAAAATTAGCTTTTGGAATGATGAGGCTGCCTTTGATTGATGAAAATGATGAGGCCAGTGTTGACTATAATCAAGTAAATGATATGGCAGATTTATTCATGGAAAGAGGTTTCACCTTTTTTGACACGGCTTATCCTTATCATGAGGGTAATTGTGAAGTGGCTTTTAGAAAAGCTGTTGTTGAGAGATATCCGAGAGATTCTTATATAATTGCAGATAAATTACCATTATTTTCAATCAAATCTGAAGACCAGCTTGAACCGATATTTGCTGAACAGTTGGAACGCACAGGTGTTGAATATTTCGATTATTATTTAATGCATAATGTGAGCGGTTTTTCAGAACCTGGCTTTTTGGATGTTGATTCATTTGCATTTGCAAATAAGAAAAAAGAAGAGGGTAAAATCAAACATTTGGGTTTATCTACCCATGCAAATGCAGAATATCTGGATAGCATTTTAACAATGCATCCTGAAATGGAATTTGTTTTGCTTCAAATCAATTATCTTGACTGGGAAAATGAAGGAGTCGAATCAAGAAAATGTTATGAAGTAGCTTGTAAACACAATAAGCCGGTAATGGTCATGGAACCTTTAAAAGGAGGATTTTTAGCTGATATTCCTCCGGAAGCTGAAAAATTGATGAAGGATTATAATCCTGATGCTTCTGTAATTTCTTGGGCACTAAGGTTTGTGGCCAGTTTGGATAATGTATGTATGGTTTTAACTGGAGCAAGTAGTTTAGAACAATTAAAAGAAAATATTGAAGACTTTGAAAACTTTAAACCGTTAAATGATGAAGAATATGAAATTCTTAATAAGGTAGCTGATATTATTCAGTCTAATATTACTGTTGACTGTACAAAATGTAAATATTGTCTGGATGCATGCACTGAAGAAATTAATATACCAAAAGTATTTGATTTGTATAATAGTGAAAAAATACTGGATCCTGCCCCTTGGACGCCTATTGGTAATGCGTATCTTAATTATTCTAAATTATCTGGTGTCGGCATTGCATCTGATTGCAGTGAATGTGGGATGTGTGTTGAGGAATGTCCACAGCATATTGATATTCCCGAAGTTATGAAAGATGTTGCTAAAACATTCGAAACTGAATATTATGGTTTTGTGGATAAATAAAGTTTTTTTTATCCATTTTCTTTTTTAAATATATATTATTTTTATTAGCAACTTTTAATAATATTAAATAATATATTTATAAATAATTAGATAATTTTTTGAGGATATTATTATGATACCAGGCATGAATAAAAAACAAATGAAACAAATGGAAAGACAAATGAAAAAAATGGGAATGAAAATGGAAGACCTTAATGGAGTAACTGAAGTCATCATTCGTTTTGAAGATAAGGAATTGATTATTGATGAACCTTCTGTTAGTCGAATGGATGTAATGGGTCAAGAAACTTATCAGATTGAAGGTCAATCCCGTGAAGTAGAACTTGAATATGAAGTTGAAATTCCTGATGAAGATGTTGAAATGGTAGCTAATCAGGCTAATGTGTCTGAAGATACTGCTAGAAAAGCTTTAGAAGAATGTAAAGGAGATCTTGCTGAAGCCATCATGAAATTAAACGGATGATTATTATGACAGTTATTGTGCATATTTCAGATTTGCATATAAGTGATGATGCTTTTGAAGAAGAAGTTTTCCTGCAGGCTGTAAATGAAATTAATAAATTGCATCCTGATATGATAATTTTAACTGGAGATATTACAAATAACGGTTATTATAAACAATATGTGCGTGCTATGAAATATTTGGAGATGTTTGAAGCACCATTATTTGCAGTTCCAGGAAACCATGATGCACGTAATTTAGGTTATCAAACTTTTGAAGAATTAGTCGGTGAAAGAAGTTGGAAACTGACAAAAGATGGTGATTTCACTGTTATTGGCCTTGATAGTAGTTCTGCTGATGATAATAAGGGACATATTGGTATTCCACAACATTTATGGATGGAACGTCAATTAGATGAATGTGTTGTGGATGGAGGTTTTTCCATTATTGCTCTTCACCACCACATTATTTCAATACCTCAAACCGGCCGTGAACGTAATGTTTTATCAGATGCAGGGGATATTTTAAAAACAATAACTACTCATGAAGTTGATTTAGTGTTATCCGGACACAAACATGTTCCGAATATTTGGAAAATTAATGAAACTCTTATTGTTAATACCGGTTCACTTTGTTCAAATAAATTAAGAGGTAAAATCGCTAATTCTTATATTGTGTATAATATTAGTGATGACACAATCGAAGTATTTTTAAATAATGTTGGTGGAGAAAGATTTTTGTTTGGCAAGTATCGAAGAAAATATTAAATATTTATAATAGTAATAATAATAAATGTTTAAACAGATTAATTTTAATGGTGATATAATGAAAGTGGTTGTAGATGCTTCTAATGTTGCACATCATGTAAAAAATGAAGATTCACAGCCTCAAATGGCTAATATTTTAGCTGCGGTTAAAGCATTAGAGGAAAGTGAAGATGAATTTGTTATTATAGCGGATGCATCACTTCGTCATGAAATTGATAACAAAGAGGCTTTTTTAAAACTGTTGGAAAGTGATAACGTAGAAGAAGTTCCGGCAGGTAATGATGCTGATCATTTTATTTTAGAAATTGCTTATAGTGAAAAAGCAAAAATTCTATCCAATGATAAATTCAGAGATTATTCTGCTGAATTTAAAAATATTAATTCATTCAGAATTCCTTTTGTCATAAAAGACGGTAGATTAACTTTTGGAAGGCCAAAAAAACCTAAACATGATAAAAATATATTGCAAAAGATTTCTGATGAAATTATTAAACAATTAAACTTCAAAAAATGGGAAGTTTACACAGGTAAAGAGGGATTGGAAATTTCTCCTTTAAATATAGCTAAACAAGCTATTATTCGCATTGATGATGATACTAATATTAATTCAAAAGTTGAAAATATATTCTCAAAAATTCCAATGTTTAATAAGATTGTAGATATGGTTGATGATGTCGAAATAGCAGCTCCTTATGTTATTTTTGTACTTGTCCATCCTAAAGACTATAAATTAGCGGTAAAAAATGCAGGTAATATTTCTGTTACTGTAGCTGATAGGTTAGGTCTTGAGAAAAAACCATTGATTGCTGTTCGTAATGACTTATTTACTAAGCCAGGTACTTTTGAATTAAATATTATGTTGGCTGATGAAGTTACTGAAAATGCACCATATAACGTATTGGTTCGTGTAAGTAATCATGATGAGGTTTTCATTAAGAAAAATTCAAGAAATATTGCAAGTACTATTGCGGGTAGGCTTGGATCATGGAAATTCCCATTCGTTTCTGTTAAGCCGGATGTATTATTGCAACGTCCTGGTGAATTTGAAATAGAATTGGAAAAAGGAGGAAACTTAGATGGTTAATACCTTATCCAAGGCAATAATTAAACTAACCACTGGCCTTACTCCGATTAGTGTAGGTACTAAATTTTTTCCAACAGATTCAGTTCAAAATGAATATGTTGAATTGTTTAATTATACTCAAACTATCTTATTTGAATTAGAAAAAGCAGAAATAAGTGGTGATAGTATTGAAAGTAATCTTATAAGGGATATTGGTGCTGAAAATATTCCTACAGATTATAAGTTTTATGAAATTAAACCTGCACAAAATCAGATTGAGGAATATGCTCTTGTAAGTAATATTGTCATGGGTAGTGACCGTTATTTTTATGTTGAACTCCCAAATCCATCTAATCTAATTAATATCTTTGTAAAAATTATTGAAAATGAAAAAGGAGAAATTGTTGAAAAAAGTTCTACAGAACTTGTTGCTAAAATGCTGAGTAAAAATGATGCAATCAGAGTAGCTATTGAATTAATTGGAATTGGCCTTGAAAGAGGTGTTGATGTAATGTCTGCAGTTGGAATGACTGGTGCTGCTTCAATTGAGCGATCAATTAATTACAGACAAAATTTAGGTAATTTCCCTGGTGTAGCATTCACAAAACTGGGTGGGGAATATGCCCTGGTTTTTGAAGGCCCATTCAAATTATCACAATCAAAACCTTCAGAGTTTCAAAATTATTTATTCGTCGATTTAATCGATTCAACTGCTTATACAAGTAAACATGGTAAAACACAATTGGTTGATTTAATGACGAATATTAAACATTTCATTGAAACTGAATGTGGTGGAGAACTGGAAGGCTACAGGGAAGGAGGAGATGATTTTATTGCTCGTTTTCCATCAAAAGATTTAGCTATTCGTGCAGGGTTAGATGCTGCATGGTTTGCACTTGATAACGATGCTAAAATTAGAGCAGGTGTGGGCAGAAGTCGAAGAGAGGCAGGTGAGAGAGCCCAATTGGTAGATAATTTAGGTTCTAATTCTCCATTATCATTAGTAGTTTTTGAACTTGCTAATGGTTTATATGCATATAATGTGCCTTCCGAGTTTATAAGAACTTTAATTAATTTATTTGAAAATGAAAAACCTAAGTTAATAGGGGTTTTTGCTTTTGTTTTTATAATTACTTATTTATTATGTGTACTCGGATTGGGAGCATTTAGTTTTATTACAATTATTATAGCAGTAGTATATGCTGTTATTAGTTAAATTTGAAAAATAAAGGGAATTATTATGGCTCGCAGAAATGAAGGAATTATGGCTCTATTGATGATATTGATATTAATTGCATTCGTCATTGGTTCAGCTATTGGAATCTTTATAAGCATTAATGAGCATGATAATCAGACTAATGAAAAAAATAATAATACTTCTCATGTTGAGAATGTGACTGTTGAGATGACATCAAAGGTTCATAAGGATAAAGTTGTTTTCGATTATGATGCGGATTTAAAGAATTATAGTGAGAATAATACAAAAACATATATTGATTAGTCATATTAATTTTTGGTGATAGTATGGATTTTATTCGGGATGTTGGTGGAGGATTTTCCATCATTGATAATATTAAAGTATCTGGCGCACGTGAAGGAAAATATGGTGTAACTGTAATATTGGCACCTAATAGTACTGCCTCTGCAGTTTTTACAACCAATAAAGTTGTTGCTGCATCAGTGACTTATACGAAAAATGTTGTTAAAAATGGTATTGTTTCTGCTGTTGTTGTTAATAGTGGGAATGCAAATTGTTTTACAGGAGAAAAAGGAATTGAGGATTGTCAGGAATTGGTAAATCTTGTTTCAAAAGATTTGAATATTCCTAATGACGAAATTGCTATTTGTTCAACAGGAGTTATAGGTCGGGAAATGCCTATGGATATAATATCTAAAGTTGCTTATGAATCTATTTCCAAATTAGGCAGTAATCCTGAAAATTCTCTTGCAGCTGCAAAAGCAATAATGACTACAGATACTTTCCCAAAAGAGGAAGCTGTTGAAATTACATTAACTAATGGCGAAATTGTTAAAATTGCAGGTATTACAAAAGGCAGTGGTATGATTGCTCCGGATATGGCAACCATGCTTTCTTTTATTGTAACTGATGCAGTTATTTCTAAAAATGCTATTAAAAAAGCATTGAAGACAGCTGCTGAGTTAAGTTTTAACATGATTGTCGTTGATGGGGATGAAAGTACAAACGATACTTGTTTAATGATGGCCAATGGTGCATCCGGTGTTAATGTGGAAAGTGATGATGGAATTGATACTAATTTCCAAGAAGGCCTTAATCATTTATGTATTAATTTAGCTAAAAAAATGGCTCGTGATGGTGAAGGAGCATCTAAGTTCATTGAAGCTAACGTGTGTGGAGCTAAATCTTTTGAAGATGCAAAACTTGCAGCGAAATCAATTGTAACTTCTCCATTATTCAAATCTGCTGTTTTTGGTGGTGACCCTAATTGGGGCAGGATTGTTTCAGCGATTGGTTATTCTGGATGTGATTTGAATCCGGATATTGTAACAATTGCTATTGCTGATGATAATGACGAGGTGGATCTTGTCCGTAAAGGTGAAATCCTAGCTTTTGAAAATACTACCTATTTGGAGCGTGCAGAAAAGATAATGCAATCAAAAAGCATTGCCGTTAACATTGACATGTTTTTGGGTGATGGTGAGGCAACTGCATGGGGCTGTGATTTAACCTATGATTATGTTAAAATCAATGCAGAATATACCACTTAAGAAAACATATAAATACTTTAAAAACAAATATCTTTATGTTATAAAATAATTCTAATGTTTTATTAAAAATTTAAAGGAGGGTAAGATATGGCAAAAGTAAAAGGTACTAACAGAAGAACCAGACAAAAAAGAAGTTATACTAAACCTGGTAGTAAAAGAGGAAGAGGAGTTAAACAAACTTGGAAAAAATAAATCCTCTTGACACTTCTTTTTTTAACCATAACCAAATATCATTTTTCAATGCAAATTTACCTGTCATTTAATTGATGGTGGGTATTATTATTTGGCATAGTTTTTTATAAACTCTTTTTTTAATACATATTACTTTTAATTAAATTAATTTTATTCTTAAAAAAATAATTTAATAATCTTTTCATGTAGGTTTACCTGCTAAATTAATGGAATCTCCATCGAAATGAAAAGTTTTTCACTAATGTTAAATAGTATTTTTTAAAGATTTATTATTGGTGATAAAATGATGATGTCAGCAAATGGTCATAGAGCACATGGATTTTCAAGTGAATTTTTCTTGGATTCAAATGAAATAATAGATGAATTAAATTTAAACGGTTCAGAGGCAATCATGGATGCCGGATGTGGAGATGGACATATCGCAATCAAGCTTCTCGATGAGTATATAACTTCAGGTAAAGTTTATGCAGTAGATATTTATGATGCATCAATTGAAGATATGGAAAAATATAAATCAGAAAACAATGTAGATAATTTAATTAATATTGAAGCAGATATTACTGGAGGCATTTCTGAAATTGATGATGAAACGTTAGATGTAATATTGATGGTTAATGTTTTCCATGGATTCACTGCTTCAAGAAAAGTCGATGAAGCAATAAGTGAATTTGCCCGTTTAATTAAAAATGATGGTAAAATAGCAATTATGGATTACAAAAAATGGGATGTTCCTAAAGGCCCTCCAACTCAAGTAAGAAGCTCTCCCGAAGAACTTGAGGAAGCATTTGCAAAACATAATCTTAAGATGACTTACTTGAATGAAGAGATTGGGGAGGATATTCCTGAAGGAAAATCACATTACTTCATCGTTTTTGAAAAGGAGTAAAATAAAATGATTTTTGCAGCTATATTGGCAGGTGGAGTTGGATCAAGAATGGGTGGAACAGACACTCCCAAACAATTTTTAACTTTGGGTGATAAACCAGTAATCATCCATACAATTGAAAAATTTGTTATCAATTCAAAATTTGATAAAATTCTTGTTTTATCACCGCCAAACTTTATTAATCATACCAATAATTTGATTAATGAATATTTTGGTGAAGATAATAATATTGTTGTTTTAAAAGGTGGAAATACAAGAAATGACACCATAATCAATTCGATTAATTATATTAAAGAAAATTTTGACATTGATGATGATTCAATTATCGTTACTCATGATTCTGTACGTCCATTTGTTACTCATAGGATAATTGAGGATAATATTAATGCTGCAATAGAATTTGGGGCTTGTGATACTGTTGTTCCTGCAACAGATACAATTGTTGAAAGTGTTGATGGTGAAATAATTAAAGATATACCATTAAGGGACAATTTTTATCAGGGTCAGACCCCGCAAAGTTTTAAAATAAATAAATTGTATGAATTAATTAACTCTTTAAGTGATAATGAAACTAATATATTAACGGATGCATGTAAAATATTTGTTCTTAAGGGTGAGGACGTTCATCTTGTTGAAGGGGAAATAACAAATATTAAGATTACATATCCCTATGATTTGAAACTAGCCAATACAATCTTAAAGGAATAAAATCATGATTAATATTGTTTATAGATTAAAATCTCCAAAATTCTTTGAAGAAGCTATTGATAACATTGAATTAAAAGATGTTGTTGTAAGGCCTACTTATCTGTCAATATGTCAGGCAGATCAAAGATATTATCAGGGTTCAAGGCCTTCTGATGTTCTATTGGAGAAATTGCCTATGGCCTTAATTCATGAAGCTGTGGGTGAGGTCATTTTTGACAGTAAAAATGTTTTTAAGCCTGGAGATAAAGTGGTGATGATTCCCAACACTCCTTTTGGCAGGGATGAATTTCGTCCAAACTATTCAAAATTATCTAAATTCAGAGGCAGCGGTTTTGATGGATTTACAAGTGATTTGGTTTGTTTAAAACATGATAGGTTAGTTAAGTTGCCTTCTGATTTTGATTTAAAAGTGTCTTCATTCATTGAATTAATGACTGTAGCTTATCAGGGGATAATGAAGTTTAATGAGTTTAAAAAAGCTTCATGTAACATATTGGGTGTTTGGGGTGATGGAAACCTCGGTTATATTACCGCATTATTTTTAAAAGAACTATGTCCGGATTCTAAAATAATTGTTTTTGGAAAACATATTGAAAATTTAAACTTATTTTCTTTTGCTGATGAAACTTATTTAATTCATGATGTTCCTAAAGGTTTGAAGATAGATCATGCGTTCGAATGTGTTGGTTCGGCTGCTTCACAATCAGCTATTGAACAGATAATTGATTTAATCAATCCTCAAGGTACAATTAATTTATTTGGTGTAAGTGAATATCCTATTCCAATCAATACTCGTATGGTTTTAGAAAAAGGATTGACTCTGCAGGGCAATAGCCGTTCAGAGAGGGAAGATTTTGAAGGGGTTGTTGATATCCTTCAAAAAGATCCTCAGCTTTTTAATTATTTATCTAAATTAGTTACAAATGTCTGTGAAATTAAATCCCTTGATGATTTAAAAATGTCTTTTGATATGGATTATATTTCGGACTTTGGAAAAACCATATTGAAATGGGAGATTTAATTTATTTTTTCAGCTTTTTTCAAAAGTTTATAACATTCTATTCTTAGATTGTTTTTTTCTTTTTTTGGCCCCATCATTGGAATCATTAAAAGATTTTCATAATCTTCCTCATCAATGGGGATATTTTTATCTATTTTTTCTTTGATGTGGTATAGCATATTGTATACAGGATTTCCTTCAAAACAGGCTAATTTTATATTGAAAATTGCAGTTGATTTTATTGGGATTTCAGGTGCTGTAACTTTAATTGTTTTTGGACACAGTATATAGATGGATATGACTACGTTATTTTTTTCATAAAGCTCTTCTGCAAGTTCTATGTATTTGACAAGTTCCTCTTCGTCAAAATCTTTCATCTGATATTCTAAATCAATTAACTCACCTTCTTCCGTTATAAATATGTCCCCTCCATTATGGCAGTATTCACTTACCTGAATCATTTCTTCGGGTGCATAATCTATTATATTTCTTTTTTCTTGGAATGCTTCTTTTATAATTTGTATTTCTGGTCTTATTTTTTCGTTGTTCATTTTAATATACCTCATTTAAAGTTATTATAATTTCTTATATTGTATTTAATAGATTATAAATTAGTAAGTTTCTTTTTAAATCAATTTTAATTGGTTATTTGAATATTGGGTGGATAATATAATTTTTATGGTGTGGGGTATTTTTTGTAAATCAGATATATTTATAAACAAGTTATACACAATATATTATTACGGATGAATCATGTGGTTGGAGTGAAATTTCGAAAATGATATTTGAATCATATTTTTTATCCTATATAAAACACAAAAAATCATGTTGGAAGAAATCATAATCGTTTTTTTGATTATTGCTGTCCTTTAACTCCTTTTTGCTTAAAAACGGGAAAACACGAGCCAAAAAAAAAATAAACCATTTCCATTCCAACATGATTTTCTCTTATCTTTTTATTTTTGCTTTAAATCGTTTTATTGCGGAATTATTTTGAATTTGCGCTAGTTTTAATTTAAAATCAGCTTCGGAAGCTATTTCATAAAGTTTTAGATTTATTTTAATTGTGGGGTAGCAATAAATATAAACATTGACTTTCTTTTCATGTTTTTCATATAATGCCTCCGCAAATTCAATATAATTTACATGGTCTTCTATATCATAATCTCTTTTTTGAATTTCCAAGTCAATGAACTCACCGTCAACAGTTGTATAAACAGATCCTCCCTGATAAAATTTTTTATCCACACTTCTTATTTCGGGAGGAGTTTCCTCTATTATTTCCCTGTTGTCATTAAAGGCTTTTCTTATTAAAGTTATTTCATCTTCATTCATTCTATCAGTCCTTTTTTAACTATCTTTTTCCATATCTTCAAGCATTCTATTCTCAATTGTCTTCTATCTTCTGGCGGACCCATCATTGGAATCAGCTTTAAAGCATTCAAATCTTGTGAATCTAATTTTTTTCTATTTTCCACTAGATTTTCAATATGTCTTAAGGTATCATATGCAGAAGAATAGGGAATCATTGTAAATATTATAATCATTGGAATTTCAGATTCAATTTCTTTAGTTACATTAAATGTTGAGTGCGGTGAACCTAAGATGTAAATGCTTATAGGATTTCCATTTTTTTCGTATAAATCTTCACCATATCTTTTGCATTTCTCTATTTCTATATTTCCAAACTGTTTATCTGTCATTCCAAAAGATATCAGTTCATTATTTTCCGTGATGTATACTTCTGCTGGAATTTCATGCAGTCCTGCTATTGATTGTATTTCATCAGCTGCCTTTCCGGTAATCTTTCTATAGTCTCCGAAAATGTCTTCTATTAATCTAAGTGTAATTTCATAGTTTTCATTATCACACATTTAATATCACCATTTCAAATTTATTAATTTTATAATTAGTAATATTGGATTTTAAGGTTTATAAATTAATATAGTATAAATTGCTACAATATTCTATCTTTATTCAATAAAATAAGTTCAAATCAATATTTTTATTTGAGTGTAAATTTTCATGATTTGAGAAACTCCTTTTTTTATCGCAAAATATTTTTAAAATATCTAAGCAAAGTATTAATATTAACTAAAAAAGAAATAATGATTATATACTTAAAAGTAAAAAGGTGTTTAAGTGAGTGAACAAAAATTAGAAATTTTTAATGTTTTAAATTTTTTAAATAGTGGTTATGAACTTGATGATATTTTAAAAGAGGGTAATTTCGGAACTTTTTCATCAGCTGATGAATGTATTGAGTACTTGGTTGAAAATAACTATCTTGAGGCTAAAGGGGGACTTTTCACAAAAGAATCATTGGCTAAAAAACATACTGTGGCCCAACTAAAGGAATTGCTTAAAAAACATGGGTTAAAAGTTTCAGGTAAAAAACAAGACCTTGTTGATAGATTGTTTCCTGTTTTAAATGAAAATTCCGGAGATTATGAATTAACTGAAAAAGCAAAGGAATTCATTAAAGAAAATGAGTGGATAGATTTATATATGTTTGCTCTTGTCGCCTTTAGATTTGAAGATTATGAAACCTATGTTGAAACATCAACTGAAGACAATGTTCACACGGCTTTAAATTTCTGTGATGAGATAATTTCAAGATCATTAATGGCTAATCAATTCCTGGTATTTATCGATGCATTATCTGCAAAAGCACATGTTTATGCATATGACGGGGACTATGAAACATTCCTTGACTATGATTTGCAGAGATTTATTATAGGTTTAAATCCAATAATGACGATGGATGCACAGACATATTCCTCATACGATATAGTCAATGCTGCAAACATTATTAATTTGAAAAATGTTACTGACCGTTTTGATTTCGGCAGTTTAAAGAAAAGGTTTGATAAGATATGGGCAAAATCCCATATTACAACCATAACTGTACCTAAAAAAGTTTCTTATAAGGTATTGCAGAAAGCACTTTCCGGTGCAGATTTGGATGAATTGAACTTTGATTTGAAAGAAAAATACTTTAATAAAAGATTTGGAATCTAAAAATGAAAGCTAAAGTTGCTGGAATTGTATTTTTATGCGGTAGTTTATACTATTTAATTGCCGAAGCGATTTCTGCAACTTTTTTCAATGATTCCTTAATCAATACTTATTTATTCCACACCATTTCCGAACTCGGAATTCCAAATGTCAATTCCCCATTGTCCTTTTTAATGAACTCTGCTTTTATTTTAATTGGTTTGACTTTGCTTTTTGGCAATTTTTATAAATTCAAAGATTTTATAATTAAAAATAAAGTTATATTTTCTATTTTTACATTGATTACATCATGTGGCGTAATCATTGTTGGTTTTATTCATGGTGGAAATCCTTTAACTTCAGGCTATCACACGTTAGGGGCAGTTATGGCTATTTTGGGAGGTAACATATTGCTTGTTTTAATCTCCAAATCCATGGCTGAATTTAAAACCTATCAAAAAATCACTTTAATTTTAGGGCTCATTGGCATTACGGTTTTTTGGATAATGTTTTTTAACATGAAAAGCATCTATATGCCTGTATTTGAAAGATTGTCTGTTTACACGTTAATTCTATGGTGTTTTATAACAGGTCTATTTTTTCTGACAAAAAATTTAAATACTACTTAAATTAATTAATTTCTAAGGTGATATTATGGCAAACCTTGACAAATCTATAGAAGAGGAAATTTTAGCGATTGTTGAAAAATACCAAAAAGACGATACAAAACTTTTAAACTATCTTATTACTGATGATGAAATTACTTTTTTCTCACCAGTATCTAATGGCAGTCAAATTACTGCAGAAGACTTGCAAAAAGTTGCAGATATTTTAAAAGGTTCCTTTATAGGAATGGAAATTGTAAATCAAGAGTACAGATTCAAATTCAAATGTGGATTATAGGAGTTTTTTCTCCTTAATTTACTTTTTTTGATAATTCAATTCAAAACTCAATTTTCGCAATGTTTTCATATATATCCAAGTCAAAAAATCAAATCCAAATCCATAATCCATGCAGTTAATGTCAATGTCTTTTGATTAAATTAAGTATATGATTAGTGACTAGTTAGATTAAGGCCGATTACTCCTGCAATAATTAAAGTGATAAAAAATATTCTTAAGGCATCTGATGATTCGCCTAGAAAAATCATTCCAAAGATTATTACACCAACAGCTCCAATTGCAGTCCAGCATGCATAAGCTGTTCCCATAGGAATTGATTCAAAAGACAATGATAAAAATAATAAACTTAAAATCATGAATATTACAACCAATGTTGTATAAAACACGTTGGAAAAGTTATTTGAAAATTTAAGAGCCAAAACCCATGCCATTTCAAAAAGTCCTGCAATTAATAATATTATCCATGAATTCATTAAATTAATATTTAATCTTAATCACCATAAAAGTTTTCATAAAATCAAAATATTTTTTTAAAATTAACTTTCCAATAAAATCAAAAATAAAGCAAAAATATTTGAAACATGGGTGAAAATTATTAAAAATTATTGTAAATGATTTAAAATCATTGTCGGACTTTAATGTATCTCTGGAAAAGATAATGGATTCAAATGTAAAAAATGTGGAAAGTGAATAAAATCTTCACAAAAAGTGTTCATAAAAATTAAAATGTTTTTAAAAAAGAGTTAGTTTTATGAAATACCAGTAAATGCATGTATACACTTTTCAAAACCAATCTGTAGATTGTAATTTTATATATTAATTCTTTTTTTACTTTTATTTTAAATTTAATTTGTTTTTAACTTGTTTTTAATTGTTCACTTTTTAGGAATTATCAATTTGTATTTTCTATATTTTCTTTCCTAATTTTAGAACTATTTTGTATAAAATCTTATGGATTTATATACTTCTTTTTTTTATAGTTATATTAGTAATTAGTATAAATTGGATACCTAATGTGTCTGATTATATGCTGTGTGGGGGAGATTTTATTAGCGATCAGTCACATCCGTATAGGGAAAAAACAGACAGAGCTGTTAAAAAGAGGCCGCCTTGGGTTGAATATAATTTACACATTGTTGTTTTGGGTTTAGTTATCATTTCTATGTTTATAGGTGTCATTGAAATTGATTTAACTGACAACATTCAAGTAGTTTTATTGCCTTTATTATATGCATTAATTATGGGTTTGGCTCTTTTTTTGGCAAAACCTATTAAATTTGTAGGTCGTAGGCAGGCTAAAGTAGCTGAAGGTGTAATGGTTTTATTTATTGGTGTTTTAATTGCTAAATTGGCAATTTCAAGTGGCCAATCTATGGATGATATTTTTAATGTAGGTCCTGCTTTGATTTTGCAACAGTTGGGTGATTTGGGGACTCTTATAGCATTGCCTGTTGCTTTGTTATTGGGTTTTAGAAGAGAAGTTATTGGTATGACCAGTTCTATTTGTCGTGAACCTAATTTAGGAGTTATCATTGACAAATACGGTTTCAAGTCTCCTGAGGCGCGTGGAGTTTTAGCAGTTTTTGTTATCGGATCCATTATCGGAACCGCTTTTATCAGTTTATTGTCAAGTATCTCTATTTCAGTTTTACCAATTCATCCATATGCTTTTTCAATGGCTTCCGGTATAGGAAGTGCAAGTATGAATGCAGCATCTTTGGCTTCAATATCTCATGTTCATCCATCTATGGCTACTGAATTTGAAGCTTTTGCCGGTTGCAGTAATTTGCTTTCATTCTGTTTCGGTATTTACATGTGTATGTTTGTTTCAATACCTATTGCAGAAAAATTGTATGCATGGTTATCTCCTCATATATCGAAGGGTGATGGAGACTCCATTGATGATGAGTATGATATTCAGGAAGTAAAGCAGGATAAGTATATTACTAAAGAGGAATTAACTTTCGGTAAGGTTAAAAGATGGGGCGCATTGCTTTTGGTCTTTTCAATTATTGTAACCGTTGGAAATGTTGTAGGTTATAATTCTCCAGTAATCGATTCCTTTATTGGAATGATGATAATTTCTCTTATTACTCTTATCGGTATGGCACTTGAAAGACTTGTTCCATATGACATTCCGTCAATTATCTACATCAGCCTGATTGGTATTATTATAGCTTTTCCAGGTGTTCCAACATCCAGTTTTGTCATGCATTATGTTTCACAAATCAATTTGGCCACTATCTGTACTGCATTTTTAGCATATGTTGGAATTGCAATAGGTAATGATTGGGGTGAATTTAAAAAGATTGGCTGGAAAGGAATTATCATTACTATGATTGTCATTTCTGGAACTTATCTTGGTTCTGCAACTATTGCACACCTGACACTGCTGTTTACGGGAATGATTTGATTTTTTTGATTATTTTTTATTACTCTCATAATTAATTCTCATTTTGAGAATTAATTCTATTTTTATTAAAAATTAGGACGTACTATTAATAAAATAGAAAATTACTTTGGAAATACTCTGAATAAACCCATACTAGAAGAATTTATAGGAGTTATGATGGTATATTTGATTATATTGTAGTAAAAAAATGGATGGATTGAAAATCAAAAAAAGTCCTAACAAAATTACAGTCCATTTATATGAATATACTTATAAATAATTAAATTCAAAACTATATTTGGTGATTGAATGAAAGATATTGATGTTTTAATTGAGGCTTTACCATATATTAAAAAGTTTCATGATAAAAAAATTTTAATTAAATATGGCGGGCATGCAATGATAGATAAGGATTCAATGTCTTCAACAGCTCGCGATACTGTTTTACTTAAATATGTGGGCATGAGACCGCTTATTGTTCATGGTGGAGGTCCAGAAATCTCTCGATCAATGGATAAATTAGGTAAAGAGCCTGAATTTATTCAAGGTTTAAGAGTTACTGATGACGAAACAATGGAAATTATTGAAATGGTTCTTGTTGGAAAAATCAGTACTGAAATTGTTTCTCAGTTATTTAATCATGATGGTAATGCAATTAGTGTATCCGGTAAAGATTCTAGTTTAATTTTCGCTCATAAAAAAGGAGCTCGCAAAATTGAAGGTATAGAAGAAGAAGTTGATTTGGGTTTAGTTGGAGAAGTTGACTGTGTAAATACTGATTTACTTGATATGTTTGTTGAAAATAATTATATTCCAGTTATATCTCCTATTGGTATTGCAGATAATGGAACTAGTTTAAATCTTAATGCTGATACTGTAGCAGGTGAAATTTCAGGTGCAGTTGATGCAGAAAAATTAATTATTTTAACTGATGTTCCTGGTGTTTTAAGAGATCCTTCAGATCCGGATTCTTTAATTTCAAAAATTAAAGTTTCTGAAGTTCCTGGTTTAATTGAAGATGGTGTTATTACTGGTGGAATGATTCCAAAAATCGAAACATGTGTTAAAGCCATTAAAGAGGGTGTAAAATCTTGCCATATTATTGATGGACGTAAGAAGCATGCGCTTTTACTTGAAGTGTTTACCACTGATGGTATTGGAACAATGATTGTGGAATAGAATAATTTATTGATGAGGACAATTTTCTTCATCAACCTTATTTTTTCTTGATTAATTTCTATCTAATTTAAATATCTTTTAATCTAATATTGTATTGAAGGTTTTATTATCTGTATAAAATCATCCCATTTAATGTTGTATTATGTTTTTTAAACTCCAAAAAATAAGTTTTTTTCATGATTTTACTTGGATAATTTTTGCCTTCAGGTCATGGCTGAAGAATTTGGATGGTTAAAATCTAATGATATATACTAAGTGTAATACAACAAAAAATTTTAAAGTTAGATTAATTTCTAACTTTAATTAATTTTTAAACATTTCTCTCAGTTCCCTTCTAAGCAGTTTCCAGCCATTTACTCTTGGAAGCTCATCCAAATCATAAATTTTACGTGGAACTTTATAACGTGATAAGTTTTTGCGAGCGTATTTGATTAAACCCTCATGGTCGGGGGTTTCATTCCAAACAACTGCAGCTACAGGTATTTCTCCTCTATGGCAATCTCCTGTACTGAAGACTGCTATTTCTTTAAGTTTCGGATATTTAATCAATACTTCTTCAACTTCTGTGGGATAGATTTTCCAACCGCTCATTACAATCATGTCTTTTTTACGGTCAGTAATAAATAAACGATTATCATCATCTAAATATCCTATATCTCCAGTTAAAAACCATCCATCATCTAAAAATGATTCGATTGTTTGTTTTTCTCTTTTCCAATATCCTTTTGCAATTGCAGGTCCTCTTAAAGCAATTTCGCCTTGTTCATATTTTTCTAATGTTTTTGTTGAGTCTATTTCATCAACGATTTTTACCTCTGAAAAGCATACCGGATGGCCTACACTTTCAAATCTGTCTGCTTCACGATAATCTTCAGGTCTAATTACTGTTCCGGTTCCAATGACAATACTTTCAGATAATCCGTATGCATTAATGATGGGAATACCATAGGTTTCATGAAATTCCTTCCATATCTTTTTGTGAAGAGGTCCTCCTCCGCTTATTATTTCACGGACGGTTTTCAGTTCTTCTGTTTTATCCATTGTTGTAAGTGAATGGATTACTGGAGGCATTCCTGTTAAGACAGTCACTTCTTCTTTTTCACACAGTTTCAAGTATTCATCCAAATCAAACTGTTCAATTAGAATATAATATGCTGCTGCTCTGAGTGCTGCTATTGCCCATGAAAGACCCACATGAGCCATAGGATAAATTCCTAAAAATATATCATCCTGTTTTAATGTTAATACATCGCATTCATTATGTATTGCAGTAAAATAATTTCCATGAGTTAACATCGCACCTTTTGGCTTGCCAGTTGTACCTGAAGTATATTGAAGTTGACATAAATCATCCCAATTCGTATTGCAGGCATCCAACACTTCACAATTTTTATATTCATTTATATTTTCCGGAATATAGATATCAATATCAACCAAATCTTTAGCTTCATTATCACTAATCATCAGTTTTGCCTGAGAGTCATGGATAATATATTCTAATTCTGAAGCTGTAAATATCCTATTTGTTGGAATTGCAACAGCACCAATTCTCCATATTGCAAAAAGTGAAAACAAGTATTCGCATGAATTGTTCAGATAAATTACAACCCGGTCTCCCTTATTGATATTTTTGGATTTCAATTTGCGTCCGATTTCAGACACTATAGATAATATTTCTCCGGAAGAGTATTTTTCACCACTTCTGGGGTTATATAATACTTTTTTATCTAATCTTTTTGAGTTCGCATCAAGAAATGTAGTAATATTCAACATTTAAATCATCTCTTTAACAATGGCTTTTGTCATTTCCATTGTTTTGGATTTACCACCTAAATCCGGTGTTAATATTTTTCCTTTTGCAACAACATTTTCAACAGCATTATTTATTTTCAATGCAGTTTCCTTTTCACCGATGTAGTCCAGCATCATGGCTGTTGACAGTATCATTGAACATGGATTTGCAATATTTTTACCTGCGATATCTGGTGCTGAACCATGTACTGGCTCAAATAATCCATTATCATCCCCAATATTTCCAGATGGTGCAAGACCCAATCCTCCGACTAAACCTGCACTTTCATCAGATAAAATGTCTCCAAATAAATTGCTTGATACAATAACATCAAAATTCAGAGGATTGGTAATCAGATACATTGCCGTTGCATCAACATAAAAATCTTCTGTTGTAATTTGAGGATATTTTTCAGCCACTTTATAGAAGGACTCTTTAAAAACCCCATCAGTCTTTTTTAATACATTGCTTTTATGGACACAAGTCACTTTATTTTGTTTATTCCTTCTTTTTGATAATTTGAAAGCTATTTCAGATATTTTTTCACTGGCTTTTCTTGTAATGATTCTCTCAGCAATTATTTTATCATTGTCTTCATATTCTATCTGGCAATACAATCCTTCTGTATTTTCACGTACTATTATAAAGTCAATATTGTCTTTTAGGGATTTAATGCCTTGATATGATTTAATAGGTCTTAAGTTTGCATATACATCAAGTTCTTTTCTTAGATTTATGATAGGACTTGGCTGGCCGGGAGTTGAAGTTGAAGCGCCGAATAGTGTCGCATCGCTAGATTTTGCTATTTTGATTGTTTCTTCGGGTAATGTTGTTCCATTTTTATTGAAACATTCAAAACCGGCTTCACCATACTTAAAATTAAAATTTATATCTAATTTATCCAGTAAATATTCTGCAGACTCCATTACTTCCAGACCAATTCCGTCTCCACTTATTATTGCAATATTATACATTATTTCACTTTTTTTGTTCGCATATTATCAAAATACTTTTATACATATAATTATAAAGATATATTTATTTAATAATTGTTATATTTGAGGGATTTTGATGTCTGAAATAGATGAATTAATTGAAAAGTTAAATGATAAAGATGATTTTGTCGTCGAAGATGCCGTTGGAGCATTAGAATTAAAAGGCGAAGAAGCTGTAGATCCGTTAATTTCCGCTTTATCAAGTAGGAAGAAAAATATTCGTTTACATGCTGCAAGCATTTTAGGTGCAATAAATGATAAAAAAGCTATCAAACCATTGATTTTAACTTTAAGTGATAATAACAAATTAGTCAGAAGAGAAGCTTCAACTTCTTTAAGTCGTATGGGTCCTGATGCAGTTGATCCTTTAATTGATGTATTGGATGACCCTGATTGGAGAGTTAGGGGAGCAGCAGCTTGGGCTTTAGGTAATTTGAATGATGAAAGAGCTATTCCTGCACTTGAAAAATTGCTTGATGATGAAAGCGGTTATGTAAAATCAGGTGCTCAAAGTGCAATAGCTACAATTCAAAGAAAAGCTTAATTCTTTTCTTTTTTCTCTTTTTCATTTATTTGAACAGTTATAAAAAAATAAGATAGGATTATGTTGAGTATAATCCATAAATTCATGATGTTTCTTCTTTGTTTTTCTCTTTTTTGTTTGGTACAATTACTAAACATTTGTTTTCTTCATCAACTTCCATTACAATTGGTTCAGCTTCAAATGCACCGCTGTCTTTTTCTACGCATTCGTTAATCTTTGACTGTATTGTTCCAATATCTTCAGTATCAATTAAATCAACAATCTCCAATTGTTGCTGGAATCTTTCAACTCCTTCGAGAGGAACATTTTCAACAAATGGGATTGCACCGGTAGCTCCAATAATCTTTTTCTTGTCGGCATCTGCTCCGTTTTCATGCAGTGCCTTGAAACTTTGACCGGTAATGTGGCCTTGAACTTCCGCACCAGCTAATATTAAAAATCTTATATTTGGATTTGATATGATGTTCGCTACAACTTTTTCAATACCTAAGTTTTCAGTTTTACATGGTCCTGCAATTGCTGCACCGGTTAAATCAGCTTCAATGTGTGAAGCAAGGGTAGTTACTGCAACTGGACTTTCAGGATCACCTACAATATAATCGCCACTAATTACTGGCCAGCCGTCAGCAGGGGATTTTTTATCAACCATTTTCATGTGCCTCCATTATACTTTATAATTATTTATTTTTACTTTAATTATTTAAATATTTTCATGGATTGCAAATCTTACATGGCGCATAACCTTGGTTAATTGCTTCGTCTCTTGATGAAAAGGTTATTTTATTCTTTTCAGAGATTTTTACACCGTATTTGCATGACGGATGATGAAATTTATGTGAATTTGTGTTTCCTATGTATGTGCCGGCATCGTTTGTTGGGCTGGATGATGTATTTTTGCTTGCTGATGTTTGGCTTGCTACATGAGTGTTGTCTCCCGCCCAGTCATATGGATAAAATTCACTTGGAGGCATATACATTATTTCTGCAAGTCCTTCTTTTAGAAGCATTTCATTTAAATTCTTTCCATCAACTATTACAACAGCTAATGTTCTTCCATATTTGTCAGTATGCTTAGAATCGTCGATGTCCAGACTAACTTCTCTATTTAAGCATAATTTTTTTGTAAAAAATGTAGATGCATCTGATCCTGAAACACCTTTTTCGGGCGTGTTGACTCCAACTAAACGAACTTTTCCAACACCTTCCACGGTAATGGTATCTCCATCAGCCACGTGTGTACATAATCCTTTAGCTTCTGGTTTGCAGTTGGTGTCACTGTATTTGCTTAAAATATCATTTAATGATAATGAATCATAATCGGATATGCGTTTATCATGTGAAAAACCGGTTCCCGTGTATGCAGCTGCACAACCCATTACTCCAACTAAAAGCAATATTATAAAAATAATAAATATGTGATGTTTATTTAGTTTTAACATATTATATTGTTAGTATCATGTTATTATTAAATATTTGGTGTCTGCTCAGCCAGACATAAATGGCATATTGCATTAGGATTTTCTTTTTGATTGTCTTTAACCGGACAATAATATGTATTATTTTCTTTAGTTACCTTTAGATTTCCTGGAAATTCACTTCCCACAGGATGAATTGGTTCTTCTAAAATAAAAGTGGTGTAAAGTGAAGTTATCACATAGATTAATGGAAATTTATCATCATGATTATCACTTATCCTATTCTCATCAAAACTTTTCACAAGTAATGGATAGGCCTCATCTAATGTATCAACATCTATTTCATCAGCCATATTCTCCTTATTGTCCGCTACTTCTTTCATGCGCATAATAAAGTATCTTATATAAATTTCCAGATATTTTTCTCTGTACTGTGATTGGACATATTTTCCATCTTCCCTCATTCTTGCTGTTGCTAACATCAGGTCATATGGTGAAATTATGCGAGCATATTTTTTTAGAATTGCCATAACATCATTTTTTGTTATGATGTCGTTTGATAATATTTCCTTTAGCTCAATCAGTATATCTTCACTTTTCATATTTTACTATTATATCCAAACATATATTTAAGTAGTATCAAATTCAGAATGTACAATAATAAACAGATTTGATTTATATGATTACTATTACTAGAAAAGAGGAAGTTGTTTTCAATCAGATTAAAATATTTGATGTGGAATATGATGGAATAATTCCGTTGGATGCTTTAAAAAAGGAATTATGCAGTGGAAGTTTCCATGAATATGACTTGGTTCAGGTGTTAAATTCTCTTTCAAATAAGAATGTGGTTAAATTTGAAGATTCTAATATTAAATTATTGGTTTCTGATAAAAAAATCAATACAGTAAATTCTAAAAAGGATTTGGAAGAATTGGAATTGAACATTAAAGAGAAAGAATCTTTTGAATTAATAAAAACTTTAGTCAATGAAAAAAATTTGGTTTCAAAATATATTTTGGAAGGCAACTTGCTTTATGGAGATTTAAAGTTAACTAATTTTAGAATGTATCATATTATACTATCTTTGGAAAATAAGGGACTTTTAAAGCATATCAATAAATCTGACGGTGAATATTACTTATTAGTTGAATAATATTTTTTATTTAAATTTTATTATTCAAGTATTATTAATTTTTAATTTTATCATAATCTTTATATATCTTTAAAATATAATATAATATAATAATTATGAATAAAAGGTTATTTTTATGATGAGAATAAGTATGTCATTACCTAAGAAATTACTGGCCGATTTTGATGAAGTATTGAAACAAAGAGGATATCAGTCTCGTTCTAAAGGTATTCGTGATGCACTTCAAGACTATATTGTCCGTTACCAATGGATGAATTCTATGGAAGGAGAAAGAATCGGGATAATAACTATTATTTATGACCACCATTATACTGGAGTAATGGAAAATCTTGCAGAAATCCAACATAAATTTAGAAATGAAATTAACACCAGTATGCATATTCACATGACTGATAAATATTGTATGGAAATTGTAGTTGTAAATGGAGATATTGCAGAAATACGTGATTTAACTGAAAAAATAATGAGACTTAAAGGTGTAGAGCATGTTAAATTAACCAGTACTGCAAATGGAGAGGAATTTAGTGAACCTGATGGACATTCACATGACCATCATCATCACTAATTAATTTTATTTTTTTTCATGAAATTTCAAACTACGCATTATCATTTGGATTTGTTAAAGGATACTGAAAGAGTGTCTGCTTTTTTTGAAGCTATTAATCAATATTCGTTAAAAACAGATTTGGCTTATGATTTGGGCTGTGGATCTGGTTTACTTTCTTATTTTTTAAGTGATAAATTTATGGATATAATATCTGTAGAAATTGATTCAAAAGCTCATGCTTGCGCTTTAAAAAATTTGGAGAAATTTGATAATATTAAAGTAATAAATGATGATGTGTTAAAGCATGATTTCGATAAAAAAGCAGATTTGATAGTCTGTGAAATGATGGATACTGCTTTAATTGATGAAGAGGAAGTTCAAGTTTTAAATCATGCCCGCAAATTCCTTAAGCAAGACGGTCAAATTATTCCTAAAGCAATTGTAAATATTGCCGAACTGGTTAATATGCAAAGGGATTATATACACTGGGATGAGAATGCTTCATATGAAATTCTATCCGAACCGGTTAACTATGCCGAAATTATTTTTAAAGATGAAATTAACCCAAATTTTAATAAAAACCTTGAATTTAAAGTTAATCGCAATCAAATTGCTAATGGGATAAAAATAACAACAGTTACAATTTTAAATGATAATGTTGTTTGCGGACCGACGCCAATGTTCAATCCGCCATTATTAATTCCGATTGATGAAATAAATGTTAAATGCAATGATTTAATTAATGTAAAATTAAAATATATAATGGGGCAAGGTATTGAGACAATTGAAACTAAAATATTATAAGGTGGTCTTATTTCTTTTGAAGATGAATTAAGGAATTTTCTAAAAGATTATGAAAAATTAATTATTTTGGGTATTGGAAATGAACTAAAGTATGATGATGGTGTAGGTCCGTATATTATTTCCAAGTTAAATTTGTTGGATTTAAATGATGATGTTTTACTAATTAATGCCCAAACAGTTCCTGAAAACTTCACGGGAAAAATTAGAAAAGAAAATCCTTCACACATTATATTAATCGATGCCTGTTTAATGGGTTTGGATTATGGGGATTATAAAATTGTGGATAAGGAGGATTTTGTCAATATTGGCATTTCCACCCATTCAATGTCCTTGTCATATTTTGTAAAGTTTTTAAATCAAGATAATATATTATTTATTGGTATAGAACCTCAATTTCTGGAATTAATAGACCAGGATTCGTTAGGTCCTTTGGATGTTGATCTGATGGATTTCAATGGTGAGTTAACTGATAATGTTGAAAAAAGCGCAAATGAAATTATTGAATTATTTGGAGAGATTTTATGAGGATTTTATTTATAGGTTCACGTTTATATGATGATGTTGACTATTATGTAAGAAGAAAAGGTATAGAAAGTATTTTGACGGAATCCAATGAAGATGCAATTAACTTGGATTTGCCTGATCAAGTATTTATTGTGCCTAGGGGGATGGATGGTCCAAAACAAATTGCCGTTACCCAGGATGTTGATGCAGTAGTTCCTCTAATTGGAATTGATCCTCCGCTGATTCAAGTGGCTCAAATGAAAGAAGAACTCGAAGAACAAGGTATTCCGGTAATTGCCGCTGATGTTCGTGCGGTTGAGTTAACTTCAAATAAAATCAATACAAAACAATTTTACAAAGAAATTGGTGTGGCTACTCCAGATTATCAAATTTTAAACAGTCCGGATGATTTGACTCTTGATTTTCCAGTTGTTTTAAAGCAGGGAGAAGGTCAAGGTGGAAAAGACATTAGGATTGCTCTAAATCAGGATGATGTGAAAGAATATTTTGAAGAATTTTCTGAGGCTTTATGCGAGAAGTTCATTGAGGGGTCTGAAATTTCTATTGAAGTATTGGGATTCAATGGTGAATATATAACTCTTCCTCCAATATATAAAGGTGAAACTACTCTTGAAGGAACCCATCCACTAAATAAAGTTAAGTTAGGGCCTTGTTTGATTGATGGGGTCGATAATAATCTTATTCAACACACTGCTTATAAAGTGGCCCGTAATCTTGATTCTGACGGAATATTTGAAATGGATTTTATGTATTCACATAAGGATAATCAGTTATATGCCATTGAAGTTAATACAAGGCCAAATGGAACAAGATATTTAACCAGTGCAACTTGCGGTATTAATTCATTGTGTGAGTTAATCAATATGGCCTGTGGAGATTTCAGTTTAAAAGATGTTTTAGATAAAATGGAATATTATTATTCTACTGAAATTCCGATAGGAAATTATGCAGGTCCTGAAATAAATGAACCAGTAAAATCATTTGACAATAATGATTTTGTTGTTCATGGGCCGGAAGATTATCAAAGAATCACTATTCGTGCTGAATCTAAAAAGGAACTTGAAAATTTAATTAATGATTTAACATAAGTTAAAAGTTATATACTATTAATTAAATAGATATAAATAGTTTAAAATATTTTTATAGTGATTCGAATGAATAATGGAGAAATGTTAATTCTTTTTTTAATAACATTAATTGCAACCATATTCTTTACATGGTATGTTAAAAGAATATTGCTTAAAGCAAGGATTGCTGATAGTCCTATTGTTAGTGAACATAGACATAAAAGTGGAACACCCACCATGGGCGGTATTGCATTTTTATTTTCAATATCCTTGATTATTTCTCTTTATTATCGGAATACTGAAATTTTAATTTTTTCATTTATCATGCTTACCGGAGGTATTGTAGGTATGGTGGATGATTTAATCGGTTTAAAAATTAAAGAAATACAAAAAATTGTTGTTAATATTTCTAAAGAAGTAATTACCTTGGGCAGGTTGGATGTTCAGCCTCAGGAAGAGGTTAGGGTAGCTACTCCTAAAGCAAAATCTGAAGTTGATGAGCTTCTAAAAGAAGGTAAGGTTGAGGTAGTTGGTGAAGTTCCAATTAAAACTGAGCCGGGTGAACTTGAAAAAATCATTTGTCAAATTGCAATAGGTTTATTCTTAGGTTTGACTGGTGCCATTACAACTTTGGGCGGTTTTCAATTAGGTATTTTAGCTATTCCAGTTGTTATTATTGCAGTTATAGGCTGTATTAATTCCGTTAATCTAATTGATGGTATGGATGGTCTTGCAGCAGGAATTGTGGGCATAGCTTCCATTTCTTGTTGTATTTATGGTTATTTGTTTGGACAAATGAATGTTATTCCTCCATTTTTAATTTTAGCAGCAATATGCTTAGGATTTTTAGTGTTTAATAAATATCCTGCTTCAATATTTATGGGAGATACTGGATCTTTTGTACTGGGTACTGGTTATGCAGCTGCAGTTTTATTAACTGATTTGCCTTACTTTGGTGTTGTTGCATTAGGTGTGCCTATCATATCTGTTGTTGTTAGTTTACTTCACAGGGCTCATATTATTAAATTGCCTGTTGAACCTCTGCATCATACTTTAAATCATTATGGCATGTCTGAGGTTAAGATTATTCTAACATACTGGGGTTCTACAATCATATTCTGTGCAATTGGTATTCTTGCCAAAATGTACTTATTCTAATTTTTTTATTTTAGGTGATTTAAAATGAAAATTGATGAATTGGCTGATTCTATTAATGGAAAAATTATTGGAAATAATAATTTCTTTTTAAATCAAGAATTTACTGGCAGATTTACTTTTATTAATGATTCTACAAAAGGAGATATTGTAATAAGGCATTGGATTAATGGAAAAGGAATTGAAATGGCAGCAGGTAAAGAAATTGCATGTTTAATTACTCAAAATCCAAAGGATGGTGCTGTTGAAAAGGCAAAAGAATTAGATTTTCCATTAATTGTAACGGATAAAATTGAACTGGCCAATGCTTATGCTTTAAAATGGACTGTAGCCAATTTTTCACCAAATTCTAAAAATATTGTTATTACAGGTACTAATGGCAAATCAACCACATCCCACTTAATATATCATATTTTAAACAGTGCAGGATATCATGTATTTACAAATACCAATAGCGAATCAGAATTCAATACCTTGATTGATCCTATGGTTTCAAAATTAATTTCTGATGAAATCAATACTAATGGTGAGTTAGATTTTCTGGTTATTGAAGTGTCTGAAGTGCAGGGCTGGCTAGGTAACCTGATGAAAAATCACGCATTTTTAATGTCGAATGCACTTAATCCAAAAATCGGAGTCATTACAAATATTGCAATGGACCATATAGGTCTTGTAAATTCAATTGATGAAGTTTTTGATGAAATTTCAGCTGTTCCTCAAGCTATTGGTGAGGGAATAACAATTTTAAATCATGATGATAATTTGGTTAGAAAGTTAGATGCAAAAAATCCATTTTATTGGTCTATGGATGATAAATCTGTTGATTTGTATTTTGACAATGGGATTATTTATAATGATGAATTAATTATTGAAAAAGAAGACCTGCCATTTACAAGCAATCATTTTGTACAGAATATTTTATCTGCTGTTGGGGCTTGTATAAGCTTGGGCATTGATTTGAATGAAATAAAAAATGCTGTTAAATCCTATAGGGCACTTAATAGGCGTTTTGCAAAACTAAATGATGAACCATTAATCATAGATGATTTTGCACATAATCCCGATGGAATTAGAAATACAATTAAAGAAAGCATAAAACTTTTGGGTGATGATGAAAAGCTCCATGTGGTGTGCGCTATAAGAGGCTCTCGCGGTGTTGAAATAAATAAATTGAATGTTGAAGCACTTGTTGAAGTTTTTACAGAGGATATTAATTTATTTTTATCTTCAAGTAACGATGTTGTCAATGACTTGAATTATGTTACTTCTGAAGAAAGAGAAGTATTTTTCAACGTTTTGGATAAGAATAATATTAAATATACTCATTTTGATAATTTAATGGACTGTTTATCTATGGTATATGATGCTTCTGATAAGAAGGATATTATTTTATTAATAGGTGCTCAGGGTATGGACCCTGCCGAATCATTACTCAAAAATTTTCTATAAATTTAAATATAATATTAATTAAAAATAATATTGTATAGATTTTTTTATTCTTATGAATATAAATCTAAGAGGATAAAAACATGTTTATAAAGATTAGAAGAGACACATTAATAATTTTATTATTAGCGTTTATTTTGATTCTTTGTGGTCGTTTAATCACATATGTTGCATTCGCTTCATCTAACGAACTTAATGACGGAGTGCCAATTTCCGGAATCATTGTAAAAGGTAATGATATTGTTCCGGTAGATACAATTAGATTAAATGTTATGCAAGCGGGGTTCCGTGACGGGAGTATAATATATGGAGACATATTAAAAACTTCTAAAAGGGAAGTTTCGCTGAAGGATGCGATACAATCGGCCCAGGAATTTGCTAAAGAGTCAACAGTTCCAGGTACATCAGTTACTCCTATAACTGCAGCTGATGTTCAGGTAGATAAGAATACTGGAATTGTTACAGTAACTGTTATTGAAGACTTTTCGTCTGTTAAAATAGATAATAAAACAAGATAGAGGGATAAGGTTTGAAAAGATTAAAAATACCAATCATTTTTTTTGTTATACTATTATTGGGTATGAGTAGTGTTGCGGCTACTTGTAATATCATTGTTATTACTGATCCTAGTGGTAAAGACCCTAATGGTGCCGCTGCAGGAAGTATGTCTTTTGCAGAAAACATGTTCCAGTCAACATTTTTAATGTCTAAAGACCATCATTTTGCAGTTCTATCTGGGGGTTCCGGCGGTTCTGATTCTAGATTAGATTCTATTGTTGAAGCTGTTGCTAATTTAAAAAATAATGCATCTGCTGCTTCTGCTGCTTCTATTGCAAGTAGTTATAATGGGGCTCGTTTAGTAGTTGGTGGTCCGTATATGGGTGCTGCAGTTGGTGGGTCATTTGATGCTTATGTAATTACTGTAAATGATGCCGATAAATCAATTTCTGTAACTCCATATAGTGGTGGTGTAGCAACATTGCCTCAAGGTCAAAAAGGAGCTATTATCCACTTGAGAAATTCAAATGGAAATCCTCTTTATGGTACAGCAGATACTGTGCGTAAAGAAACTGCTATGAATATTGGTAAAATGATTAGGGACGGATATCCTGCAACTACTATTCTTTCTGAAGCTATGGGTGAAGTTGCTCATGATTCAGGAGAAAAATATGGTGGAGGTGGTGTTAACCTTGTTTCCGGTTTATCCACTGAAGATATGTTTACTCCTAACCAAATGAATTCTACGGGTTTTCCTATGGATGAGCCATATTCAAAGAGTTGTCAAGATTGTGGTTGGGGTATCGGTTATCCATCTGCAGAGAATTATGAGAGATGTCCTGTATGTGGACATGAATTAAAAACTATTAAGGCATATGAAGCTTTAGGTGATTCGCTTACAGTCAGTCCTGATGCAGTTAGTGTTTCTGTTTACGGTAGTGGTAAAGCAGGTATTGCTCCAACCACCACTGAAATCGTTGAAGCAGCTGTTAAAAAATATGGATATGATAGTTCAGCTATTGCAAATTCAATTAATAAAGGTATTAATAATGGTTATTTAATGGGTGTTGAGCATGTTGAACCTAAAGATATTAATGTAAAACCAGAATCCAAAGCTGTTGGTGTCTATTATACTGCGCTTCCTGGTGATAGGTCTGCACCTCCTTGGGATTTACCTGTTAATGGAGATATACTGAATATTTTAGGCAGTATTCAAACTGCGGTAGGTATTGTTTTAATTCTTTTAGTAATATTCAGAAGCAGATTATTAAAATCGTTCCAAAATCGGTGACGTTTCACCACCTATTTTTTTTTATTAGGTGATATCATGGCATTAATTTTAATAAGAGGCGAAAATAAATCAAAATTATTAAATGCTATTTCTGATATGGAAAGGCATGGTAATTTAACTTTAACAACAAAACCAAAAGTCATTAGTGCAGAATTTGCTGATTCTTTAGTAGAACAGATTTTAAAATCAAAACTTAAAACAAAATCCAATGTAGCTACTGCATTTTTTGTTAAAGAAGATACTACTTTAAGTATTCTAAAGATTAAACAGATTCATCCACCAGCACATATTGTTGTTGTCAGTCCTGAATATAGAGGATATGATGAATTAAAAGGTAAATTGGATATTGCTCATAATATGGAGGGCTATCATTCTTATAGAGCTTTTAATGCTGGTAAAATTGATTATTCGGTTAAAGGTAAAAAAAGATATATTCAAAATAATAAATTAAATAGCTATAGTGAATAGTTATTTTATTTTCTTTTAATTTTCATTATGTTTCCAAGTGTTCTCTCACCAGAGGAATTATTAATGAATTGATTCAAATCAACATCATTGACTTTTTCAAGCAGTGTAATGTTTAAAGCTTTTTCTAATTTTTTTGTTAATTTATTGTCCGGTGTCATTTTTCCAGATTCAATTCTATTAATAACAGAAACTCTTTCATTTATTTTTTTCCCTAAATCCTCTCTGGACCAGTTTTTAGCTTCTCTAGCATTCCTAACAGTAGTATTGTAGTTTTCGATTAATTCTTCTGTAGGTTCATCGTTTCTATAATTCCTTTTAGGTTGTGTTGATTTTTTTCCTTTTTTATTTTTTTGGAATTTTGGTTTTGGAGGTGCTTTTTGTATTGTTCCAAGTTTAGCACATTCTTTACATACAACCACAACTGATCCTTCAATTTTTGCTCTTGTAGGATTTGTTTCGCTTACAGGTTTACCACAAATTTCGCATTCCATATTAATCAATTTTTAAAGTTATTATATAAATTTTTTATTTAACTTTCATAATAAATTTTGTTTTTTTCATATTAAATTTTTTGTTTCAATGACATAAAATAAATAACTTTAAATATTTATAATTACTAAATGTTATTAAAAGTACTTTGTTGTAGAAATTTACATGGAGATGATTCACATGAATGATTTTGATGATTTGGAAAATTCTTCAAAAGAAGAACTGATTGAAAAAATTGAATCTTTGGAAGATGAAATAACTGTGATTCGTGAAGAAAAATCCAAAGCCAAAAGTAACTTAATGTGGAAAGTTAGGAAATTAGAGAAAGATAAAGTTCTAATTGAAAATGAAAAAATTAGATTAGAAAGAGAAGCTAAATCCTTACGTTCTGAAGTAGAAAGGTTTAGGTCTCCACCTTTAGTTTTGGCTACTATTACTGAAGTTTTAGATGAAAATAGGATGACTGTTAAAAGTAGTACTGGTCCTAGTTTTCTTGTTAATTACTCAAAATTCTTAGATGAAAAATTATTAGTCCCTGGTTCAAGGGTTGCTCTAAATCAACAAACATTTGGTATTGTTGAAGTATTGCCATCAGAAAAAGATGCTAATGTTTCTGGAATGGAAATTGAAGCAAAACCTGATGTAACTTATGACCAAATTGGAGGTTTGGATGAGCAAATTATTGAAGTAAAAGAAACTGTTGAATTACCTTTAAAAGAAC
Organism: uncultured Methanobrevibacter sp.; assembly: GCA_902771225.1. GTDB lineage: Archaea > Methanobacteriota > Methanobacteria > Methanobacteriales > Methanobacteriaceae > Methanocatella. The sequence continues at coordinate 41,067 of CACXWH010000010.1, forward strand.
CGGAATTGTTTGAAAAAATAGGAATTGATCCTCCAAAAGGAATTTTGTTATATGGTCCTCCGGGAACAGGTAAAACATTACTTGCAAAAGCTGTAGCAAATGAAACAAATGCTACATTTATAAAAATAGTAGCTTCCGAATTTGTTAAAAAATACATTGGAGAAGGTGCAAGACTTGTACGTGAAGTATTTGACTTAGCTAAAGAAAAAGCTCCTGCCATTATTTTCATTGATGAACTTGATGCTGTTGCAGCTAAAAGGCTTAAAAGTTCAACTAGTGGAGATAGGGAAGTTCAAAGAACTTTAATGCAATTGCTTGCAGAATTAGATGGTTTTGAATCAAGAGGGGACATTGGTATTATTGGTGCAACAAATAGGCCAGATATTTTAGACCCTGCACTTTTAAGACCAGGTCGTTTTGATAGATTTATAGAAGTTCCACTTCCTAATGAAGAAGGCAGAAAGGAAATTCTTAAAATTCATACCAAAAGAATGGCATTAGATGAAGCAGCAGACATAAATCTTTTAAGTGATTTAACTGACGGATTATCTGGTGCTGACTTAAAAGCTGTTTGTACTGAAGCAGGTATGTTTGCTATCCGTGAAAAACGTGATAAAGTATCCGTAACTGATTTTATGGATGCTGTCGATAAAGTTACTGACTCTGAACATGATGACGAGTTTAAAAAAGAAGCTGGCGTAATGTTTGGTTAGTTTCTCTTTAAAATAAGCCAATGATGAACCCTATGAGCTCTGATTGGTGATGAATGATGGGCGAGCTGAGGCTTATTTTATGTACTTTTTTTGTAAAACTTTATTAAAAATTAAAATCTTATAGTATTATTATGTTTGGAAAAAAGGATAATCAAAGTAATGAAAGAGTTATTTATCAAGCTAAACCTAATTTGATTTTAGGTTGTAAAAAAGCTATTTTAGCTTTGATTTTATTAATTTTCATTTTATGTATTACTGGCCCAATTATAAAGTTTATTGGTGGTTTACAGGTTTATTTAATATCTCAAATTAAATTGCCAATTACTAGGTATACTTCTATCGCACTTTTTGTGGTTATACTTATTATAATTTTATATATGATTTGGCAAATTATCGGATGGAATGCTAAAGAGTATATTTTAACAGATTCAAAAATCATTGTCAAATCAGGCGTTATCCTTACTCGTAAGAATTATATGCCTTATTCTACAATTCAGGATGTTAATACTTCTCAAAATATTCTGGAGAGATTGTTTAATGTCGGTTCTGTAAGTGTCTTCAGTGCTTATGATAATAACCAAATATCCATTGAAAATGTTTCCAATCCTTCAGAAGTTGAGGAGATAATTTTTAATAATATGTCTAGAAATAGTGGTTATTACCAGGCTCCGCCTCCAAATTCAAATAGTGGCTATAGAAATTCTCAGCAAGGTTATTATCAGGATTCCCAGCAAGGTTATTATCAGGATCCTCAGCAAGGTTATTATCAGGATCCTCAGCAAGGTTATTATCAGGATCCTCAGCAAGGTTATTATCAGGATCCTCAGGTTATTATCAGGATCCTCAGCAAGGTTATTATCAGGATCCTCAGCAAGGTTATTATCAGGATTCCCAAAGGAATTATAATTATTCTCAAGGTAATGAGGATTACGATGATGTTGTTATTACTCCAATACAACATGAACGTTATCAACCTAGACAATATGACTATTATCCTGAAGATTTAGATTACAATAATGTTCAAAAACCGAAATATGAATATGAAACTTATGATGAGAATTTGGAACATAATATTAATCGTGCGATGAGTGGCGGTTTTGAATCTTATAATGATTCCCCAAATGATTCTTACAATAATGATTATTATAATAAAGAAATTAACAATGATTCTTACAATAATGATTATTATGAGAATGAAAGGCAATCTCCAAAAAAACATGATAAAAAAGATTCAAATGAAAAAGATACTAGTGAAAGTGTTATAAAAAGACATTTCGATAAATTTAAAAAATAATTTTTCTACTTCTTTTAATTTATTTCTTTTAGGTGGATAAATAATGGAACTTTTATGTATACAATCTCAAGAACATCCAAAATTACCACAAGGTGAACTTAAAGCAGTTATTGAATGTGAGCAAATGCAGACTAATTTAGAAGTAATAACTGAAGGATTGGTAATTTTAAAGGATATTTCTCCTGAAAATTTGGATGATTATTATCAGATATTAACAAGACGTCTGGGTTATACTCATGAAGTCCATCAAATATTAAAAACATCAGATATTTCTAATTTAAATGAAGATATTTTATCTATTTCCTGGCAAGATTACATTAATGAAAATTTTGCTGTTAGAGTAAAAAGATTCAACTCCCAAATAGATACTGTAGCTTATGAAAGAAAAGCAGGTTCTTTGATTTTGGAAAAATGCGATAATATTAAAGTAAAGTTAAATAATCCGAATTCATTAGTAAGATTAGTTGCATTTGAAGATGTAATTTATGTTGCAATTGAAAAATATCATTTAGATAAGAAACATTTTGAAGATATAAAACCCCATAAAAGACCTTTTTTTTACCCGGGGTCAATGAGTCCTAAATTAGCAAGATGTATGGTAAATTTATCTCGTGTTAAAGCAGGGCAATTAGTATTGGATCCTTTTTGTGGGACTGGAGGAATATTAATAGAGGCAGGATTAATAGGGTGTAGAGTTGTTGGGTCTGATGTAAATTGGAAAATGAAAAATGGAACAGCTATTAATTTAGAGCACTGTGGAATAAAAGATTATAGGACATTCCATTTAGATGTTCGTGAACTTAAAATGTATGAAAAAGTAGCTAGTGTAGTTACAGATCCACCATATGGAATATCCACATCTACTGGAGACATTGATGGTGATGATATTTTCAAGGAATTTTTCCATTCGATATATGATAATATGGCAGATGATGCATATCTTTGTATGGCAAGTCCACATTATGTAGATTTAACTCCAATGGTTGATGAGGTAGGTTTTGAAATTGTTGAACAGTATGCTATTAAAATGCATAGAAGTTTAACAAGAATTATCACGGTTATAAAGAAATCATTATAAAATAGTTAAGTTTATATACTAGTTATTTTTATTCCATTATTTTTTTATATAATTCTTTTTAAAAGTTGATTCTTTTAGAAAATAATAATTTTTTTCCATAATATTTTTTTTATCCGTCTTAAAATTGATTTTTATTAAAAATTTATAAAATTTTTATCATATGATTATTAAAATACAATTAACTTATTAATTATATTTATATTTAAATATTATTATATTTATCATTGGTTTTTTTAATAATAAAAAATTTTTGCAATATATTTTAATTAAATTTGTTAATTAAATATCTCTGTTCATTAGATGGCTATGTGTATTATGGCGATGACCTAAGTTAAATTGTATATGACAATCATACTATGATGGTTGCATTCCACATGTAGCGATACATTTTATGAGTACTTGAGTTTTTTCAGGTATGATGTTGGTTTTGTAGATGTGGTGAAATATTGATACTATCAATATTCAGTGTATTACTCGTCTATATTTTTTAGCGTACTTCATAATTTATTTTTATTATGTCTGTTATGTGTTCAATTCTGTTTGATCCTGGCAGATGCTACTGCTATTGGGATTCGATTAAGC
>CACXWH010000011.1 GCA_902771225.1 uncultured Methanobrevibacter sp.
CCCCATCCACATAAAAAAAAATATAGACACTATCCACTAAAATGTGCAATTCATCCCCGGCTTAAAGAAGCCGGAGAATTCTTGCACAATAAAGTTAAACTAATTAAGATGATGATTATACCCCTTGTTTTTTGTTCAATAGTTGTAGGCGTATCTTCAATTTCAGATGTAAAGACATTAGGAAAAATTGGGGGAAACACTATTCTCCTTTACCTGATTACAACAGCCATAGCAATAATAATAGCTCTTGCAATATCAAACATGTTGGAGCCAGGTTTAGGATTAAATTTTGCAGGTGTCGAATATGGAAACAAAGCTACAATGAACCAGACATTTGCAGACACCATGTTAAATATAATACCTGAAAATCTCATTGAATCAATGGCTGACGGAGAAATGGTTCCAATAATCATTTTTGCAACGCTTGTAGGTATATTCTTAACAAAATTCAAGGAAGAAACCAAAACTGTTAATAATTTTTTTAAAGAAGCCAACAAACTTGTTATGGAAATTACCGGTTTTATAATGAAGTTTGCTCCAATTGGTATTTTCTGTTTGATGGCGAAAACTTTCGATTCACTGGGCTTTGATGTGCTCATTCCACTGCTTTCATTTATTGGATGTGTAATACTATGCCTGGCCATCCAAATGTTTATAATCTATCCGATTATTCTGATTTCCATAACCGGATTAGATCCCAGAATCTTTTACAGGAGATTTTTCCCGGTAATGCTATTTGCATTCAATTCATGCTCTTCCAATGCGACAATTCCGATTAATTTAGAAAAATTATATGAGTTGGGCGTTAAAAGCGAAGTTTCATCTTTTTCAATACCTTTAGGAGCTACAATCAATATGGACGGTACATCAATTTTTCAAGTATGTGCCGTGATGTTTACCGCACAGGCTTTTGGCATTCATTTCGGACCTCAAATGATGCTTTTAATAATCATTACAATTATGCTGATGTCCATTGGAACTCCAGGCATACCAAGTGCAGGAGTAGTTACTTTAAACACTGTAATGCTTTCAGTAGGTTTGCCGTTAAGTACCATCGGCCTTTTCTTGGGAATAGACCATATTGTAAATATGTTTAGAATCGTTTCCAATGTTGTTGGTGATGCAATCTGTACCATATGCGTTTCATTTAAAAACGGTTATATGGATACTGACGTTTATAATGGAAAAAAATCCCCTTATTTTGAGGAATATAAAAATTGAGAATGATAATAATTTGAGAAAATATCAATAAATTAAAAATAAACATAAACATGTGGCATTTGACAAGAAATATCATACTTAAAGAATGAAAAATTCTAAAAAAGTATGAGAAACCTTTAAAATGCAATTCATCTCCAGCCTGCAAGAGCCTGAAAATTCCTTCACAAAAATGTTAAATTAAAAAAAAAGATATTTAATAAAGGCAAAATTATTCTTCAATTGCCTTTAATATTTCTAAAACTTCTTCTTTAGATAATAATTCTATTTCAGAAGAATTATATATGAAATCTAAATGATTTTCAACAGTATCCCTATGAATAATATACAAATCATCTATTTCTTCAGCGTGATATATTTCATTAGGATTCATTAAATCTTCATTTAGCTTTTCACCGACTCTCATTCCAATGAGTTTTGTCTCAATGTCTTCAGGTTTATAACCGTATTTCGGTGCATAATATTCAATCATTACTTCTGCAATGTCTGTCACTTTAACTGCAGGCATTTTCAAGATAAATATTTCTCCTCCTTCAGCAATGCTGACCGCATCCAAAATCAATTTGGCAGCTTCATGAATATTCATGATGAAACGGGTCATTTCCACATCAGTAATGGTTACGGGACCGCCTTTTTTGATTTGCTTTTTAAATATAGGAATGACTGATCCTCTTGAATTCAATACATTTCCAAATCTTACACATGCAAATTTAGTTCCATTTTCACCACTATAAACATTTGAAGAAATCATGACTCTCTCAGCAAGCAGTTTGGTAGCGCCCATTACATTAACAGGATTCACTGCCTTGTCTGTACTGATTAATATCACCTTTTCAACATCACAAACAAGAGCTGCATCTATAATATTTTGTGTTCCAGAAACATTTGTCTCCACTGCTTCCATAGGATTATATTCACATGAAGGAACATGCTTATAAGCAGCTGCATGAAGGACAATATCCACATCTCTGAAAACTCTTTTCAATCCATCTAACTGCTTTACATCACCTACAACAGTTTTAAGTTTTGGAGATTTTAAATCAAGTTCTAAATCAAATAATCCTGTTTCGTTATTATCAAAAGCCTTTACAATTTCAACATCATATTTTAATAATTCTGCAACAATCTTTTTACCGATTGAACCACAACCACCTGTAACAAGAACCCTTTTTCCTTTATAGTAATCATTTAACATTTAAACCCTCTGAAAATTTCAAAAATATAAAATCATAACACATACAAAATAATTAATATTAATAAGTTATCACTATAAAATAATATAATTTTTTTTATTATTAAATATTTGGGAACTGCCAATATAAATCTGTTTTTTGTATGAATCCACAACTCATTTAAAAGTAAAAAATTTCTCATATAAACAATATATCAAATAAGTTGTCTAAAAAAGATAAATCTTAAACATATATATAATTAAACAAATATAACATTAAATTGGTTTATTCACCATAGGAGAAATTTAAATGAGATGCGTTGGTACAGTAGTACGTGGAATAAGAACCCCGATTATTAAAGAAAATGATGATTTGGCATCAATTGTAGTAGATTCATTGATGGCTGCAAAAGAAAGTGAAGGATTCGAATTCAGAGATAAAGATGTTGTCGCAATCACAGAAGCTGTTGTAGGAATTTCAGAAGGAAACTATGTAACAGTAGATGATGTTGCAAAAGATGTTGAAAACAAATTCCCATCCAAAAACATAGGAGTCGTAAATCCGATTTTAAGCAGAAACAGATTTTCAATTATCTTAAAAGGTATTGCAAGAGGAATGGATAAAATAACATTATTAACATCATTTCCTGCAGATGAAGTTGGAAACGGTATTTTAGATGAAGAAATTTTAGAAAAAAGTGAATATAACCTGGGAAGCATCATTTCTGAAGATGAATACACAGAAACTTTCGGCTCATGGATTCATCCATTCACTGGAATCAACATGATTGATTTTTACAGGGAATTAATTGAAAGTGAAGACTGTGAAGTAGAATTTGTATTTTCAAATGATGTAAAAACAATCCTTGACTATAACAAAGATGTTTTAACCTGTGATATTCACACAAGAGAAAAAACCACAAAATTACTTAAAGAATTAGGCGCAACAGTATACGGCCTACATCAAATTTTAACCGAACCTATTGGAGAGTCCGGATGTAATCCGGATTACGGTTTACTCGGTTCAAACAAATCAACTGAAGAAAAACTAAAATTATTCCCAAAAACCGGAGACACATTAGTTAGAGAAGTTCAGAAAAGATTAATTGATTTGACTGGAAAACAAATAGAAGTAATGGTTTACGGAGATGGTGCATTTAAAGATCCTGTTGGAAAAATCTGGGAATTAGCAGATCCTGTTGTATCACCAGCACATACCGACGGATTAGTGGGAACACCAAACGAAATCAAATTAAAATATGTTTCTGACAATAAGTTCGCTGATTTAAAAGGCGATGAATTAAAAGAAGCAATTAAAGAAGAAATAAAATCCAAAGATAAAGATTTAACTGGACAAATGATTACCGAAGGAACAACACCAAGAGTACTGACTGATTTAATCGGTTCATTATGTGACTTAACCAGCGGTTCCGGAGATAAAGGAACACCAGTTGTATTTATACAAGGATACTTTGATAATTTAGCAGATGACTAAATTATCCAAAAACCTCACCATTTAAATTTAAAAAAAAAGAAGTTAAAAAAAAACTTACTAAAAAGTAAGTTTATTTTTTTATATATTTAGCTAAATCGTCAGCTTTATCAGTTTTTTCCCATGAACGGCCTTCGATACCGAAGTGTCCATATTTAGCAGTTGGTTTGTATTCGGCATCTCTAAGTTTGAGAGTTTCGATGATTCCGTCTGGAGTTAACTTGAAGTTTTCACGTACAATTTCATCCATTGTCTTATCTCCAGTGTCTGCACCAGTTCCGAATGTGTCTACCATTACGGATGTTGGTTCAGCAACTCCTATTGCATAGGATAGTTGAATTTCACATTTTTCTGCTAATCCGCTTGCTACGATGTTTTTTGCAATATATCTTGCCATGTAGCATGCGCTTCTATCTACTTTAGTGCAGTCTTTTCCTGAGAAAGCTCCTCCACCATGTCTTGCATATCCTCCATAGGTGTCTACAATGATTTTACGACCAGTTAATCCTGCATCCCCGTGAGGTCCTCCTATTTCAAATTTTCCGGTTGGATTAATGTGTTCTTTGGTGTTTTCTGTCATCAATTCTTCAGGAATTACTTCTTTGAATAGTTTTTCGCGAATGTCTGCTTTTAGTTGTTCTTGATTGTCAGACATTGATTCATCATGCTGGGTTGATAAAACTACAGCATCTAAAGAGACAACATTTCCATCTTTATCATAGTTTACGGATACTTGTGCTTTTCCGTCAGGCCTTAAATAAGGGATTTCTCCGCTTTCTCTTAGTTCTGTTAATTTGTTTGTAAGTTTACGTGCCAAGTCAATTGGGTATGGCATTAATGATTCGGTTTCGTTTGTTGCAAATCCAAACATCATCCCCTGATCTCCTGCACCGGTTTCTGCATCTTCCCTGTCTACTCCCTGATTAATGTCTGGAGATTGTGCATGGAGTCTGTTTACGACTTCACATTTATGACCATCAAATTCTAAATCAGGATTATCATAACCGATTTCAATGATTGTATCCCTAATAATTTTTTCAATATCTTCATCTGAAATGTCAGCAGTTGATGTTATTTCACCAAATACCATACAAAAATCAGTTGTTACACAAGTTTCACATGCAACATGAGAATTTTTATCTTGCATCATATATGCATCTAATATTGCATCAGAAATTATATCTGCGACTTTATCAGGATGCCCCTGAGTTACAGACTCTGATGTGAATGTTCTATATATCTCACTCATATTATCACGACAAAAAAAATAATCTTTCAATATAATATTAATTTACTGTATAAATATACTTTTTTATTATTAGGCTCATTTCACAATTAATAAGAATTATTTACTATTAAAAATATAATTTTCACTATGAAAAAATTAAATATTTTTGGCATAGCTCTTATCATCTGTATAATAGCTATCATAGGTTTTCATGTGTTTATAAACCATGCTCCAATTGATCCTAATGCAAAAATCGTTGATGCGAATGCTTTAGGTGAGAAAGGAGTTATAAAGCTAGAAAATGAATCAAAAAATGAAAATGGTGGAATATTTTCTTCAACTAAAAGTGATGAGAATAGTGTCTTTTTAAATAAATCAAGTATTATGAAGATAACAAAATCATTTATTAATAAAACTGGAGACACAGCCACTTCAGGTGATGGCGCTGACTTTTATGGAGTTAATTCTGCTGTTTTAGTTAAAGATAAAAGTCAGTTGACTATTGAAGACTGTGAGATTGTGACCAATTCCAAAGGATCCAATGGTATTTTTGTAACAAATACTGATACTGGTCAAGGTCAGGGCGGAGCTCCTGGAGGAACACCTCCAGAAAACGGAGGAGAAGTTCCTGAAAAACCACCTGAACAAATGAAAACATCCAAATCCACAGAAGATACAATAGCCACCATTAATAATGTTAAAATAACAACCCATCAAGATAAATCACGGGGACTTGATGCTACTTTTGGAGGCATAATTAACGCCAACAATGTTATAATTAATACTGACGGCAATAGCTGTGCCGGACTTGCAACTGACCGTGGTGAAGGTAACGTGACTGTTGCAAACTCAATTATAAACACTGGCGTTAGTAAAGAAACCGGTCGGGGTTCCCCTATAATTTATTCTACAGGAAACATTACACTTGAAAATTCAAAAGGTACATCCCATGTATCACAAATTGCATGTATTGAGGGTAAAAACTCAATTACCTTGGAAAATTCAAAATTAACCGGTTTTGGTGAAGGTAATCGTAAAGATGGAGATAATTATGTTGATTTAGCGGGAATATTCATTTATCAAAGTATGAGTGGAGATGCAGGCGTTGGAACATCCACCTTTGAGTGTAAAAACTCAGATTTAAGTATTGATGAATCATCCAATTACTACAAACAGGTTCCGATGTTTCATGTAACCAATACCAAAGCGAATATTAATCTTGAAGCATCTAACTTTAAGTTTGGAAGTGGAATATTATTTGACATTTCTTCCCAAAATCAATGGGGCAAAAATGGTACCAATGGAGGGCATGTTAATTTAACCAGTAGCAATGAAGACTTGAAAGGAGATATTATTGTTGATTCTATAAGTTCTCTTAACTTTACATTAAAAAGCAAAACTTTTGAAGGTGCGGTTAACTCTACTGGAAACACACATATAACCATTGAAAAAGATGGAACTTGGAGTTTAACCGGAGACAGCAATATTACATCTCTTAAAAACTCCGGAAAAATTAACTTAAACTACCATAAACTTCTTGTTAATGGTAAAGAATATAAAGGATAGATTTTTTCTATCCTACTTTTTTTAAAATCCAAAAATTATATTTACAAAGTATTTAGCATTTCTTACCTGCCAAATATACTTCAGATTTTATATCCTCTTGATTGGATACATCGCCAACAACAGTAAAAACTGCCTTTTCAGTTGGATTTTTAGAAAAACTAATAAAATCACGAATACCAGTTAAGGCATTTCCATTTGATGATCCAACAGCAGTGATAATGTAGTAATCTTTGTTTTCTAAGTGATTGAAAATTGGATAGCATCTATCAAAGAATCTTTTTAGTGTTCCGTTCATTGAATAGTAATAAATAGGAGTTGCATATACAATTACATCAGCTTTCATCATGTCATCTAGGATAATTGATATCTCATCTTCCTGATAGCATTCTCTTTCAGGGGTTTTACAAGACAAACAAGCTTTACAGGATCCAAATTCCATATCTTCCAAAAAGTATTTGGTTACCTTGTTTCCACCATCAGCAGCACCTCGAACGAATTCATCACATAATGTATCGGAGTTTCCACCTTTTCTTGGTGAAGAACTAATCACTACTACTTTTTTTGCCATTAATAATCACCGTCCAAAATTTTTTAAAAAACAACTTGATAAAAAGTATCAATTAAAACTTGATAATTTATGATGTATATATTTATTGATTTGATTGAAAGACAAAATATTTTATGCAAAAAAGAATTTCGATAAAAGAGTATACGATAAAAAAATTAATATATAAACCCAACATTGAAAATTTACACAAATAATATAAACAAACAAAATCAAAATATATAACATTATAAGTTATTGAAGGTAAATATAATGAAAAAGCCCGTTGTTGCAATTACAAGACCTGCGGATAGAGCTAAAAAAGCCTGTGAAATTGTAGAAAAATTAGGTGGAAGTGCAGTGCTTGCACCAACACTTGACTTGAAACCTGTTAACAGCGATTCCTTAAAGGATTTAGTTAAAAATAAAGATTCTCTTGATTGGATTGTCTTTACCTCTCCAACAACAATTGATTCTTTTAATTTATTTTATCCTGATTTTTTCAATGATTTGGATTGTAAAGTTGCTGTTATTGGAAACAAGACAGGTTCAATTCTTGAAAAACAAGGCATCCATCCGAATTTAATACCCTGTGATTTTACTGCTGAAGGATTGGTTGAAGAATTTAGCCAGTTAAACATTAGAAACAAAATCATTGGTATACCGAGAACGGCTTCTGCAAGGGATACATTACCTAAAGGATTAGAAGAACTTGATAATGAGGTTATTATAGCTGAAGCTTACAAATCATTGTTTCCAATGGACGATGAAAGTGTCAAAGAGTTGATTTCAAAAATTGAAAACAGTGAAATTGATGCAATTACCTTTACAAGTCCCCTAACTGTGCATAATTTCTTTAAAATTTCTCAAGGCAATGAAAAACTAGCAGGATTATTATCTGATAAATTGTTAACTGTTGCAATAGGCCCTATTACTGGAAAAGTCCTTGATGAGTATGATGTTAAACATATTTACCCCGATACTTACACGGTTCCAGACATGATGGAATTGTTATTTAAAGAATGGAGAGATTCTAATGGAAGATAAAATAAGTATTATTCTACCAATTTTTAATGTTGGTGACCACCTTCGAGGAGGAATCGACTCTTTAATTAACCAGACAATAGGAAATGAGAATTTAGAAATAATTATGGTTAATGATTGTTCAACTGACGGATCAGATAAGATTATTGATGAATATGCTGAAAAATACGAGTGTTGTATTGCAATTCATCATGAAAAAAACTCTGGTGCTGCATATACTCCACGTAACACCGGTATTGAAGCATGTACTGGTGATTACATTATGTTTTTAGATCCTGACGACAGATATACACCAGACTGCTGTGAGGTATTATATAAAGCAGTGACTGAAAATAATGCCCAAATGGGTTTTGCAAGATTTAGACGCATATTTGAATATGGGGGACATGTTCAAAAGTCTTATTCACCCTATGAAGATGATTTAGAACACGCTTATCCTGATGAAATTTTTGAAACTGCCAATTTTTTAAATGTTTCCGATTTTCTATGGGATAACTTTATTGAAAGATTTCTTTATGGAAAAGATTTAGAAAGGACCTATAAAAGAGATGGTCCAATAGATACCATTATTATTGACAATATAGAAGAAGAACCTGATTTATTGAAAATGGCTCCTTCCGTTTGGAGTAAAATTTATAAAAGAGAATTGATTATGGATAATAATATTCGTTTCCAGCCTTTTATTTCCGGAGACGATATGGCATTTACCTTAGAAGCTTTTCTAAATGCAAAAGGAATTGTTTATTTAAACAATTTTATGTGCTATGATTATTATATAAGAGATTTGCCTGACGACAAGTCAATTACAAATACTGTTAATGTTAGGCTGCTTGATGAGTTAATGGAGTCATATATTTATTGTAGAAGAAAGACAGAAAGTTTTTCAAAAGAAGTTCAAACTGCTTCCATAAACCCGCATTTATTGCATTGGATAAATACCTGGAGAACTTCCCCATTTACAAAAGCTGAAAACAGATTGCTTTTAAAAAAGGTTAATGAACTTAAAAAAATACATAAAAGTGATATGAAATCCAAAATGTTGTTATCTTCAATGACAACAGCAATTGAATCATCAATTTATACTTCAAAAGCGTGATATGATGGAATTTGATTATGTGATAGTTGGGGCTGGCCTGTCCGGTTTAACATTAGCTGAGAGAATCGCTAATGAATTAGATGAAAAAGTCTTGATTATTGAAAAAAGAGACCATATTGGTGGAAATGTTTATGATTTCTATGAGAATGGTATTTTAATTCAAAAATACGGACCGCATATTTTCCATACTAAAGAAAAGAAAGTTTATGATTATTTATCAAAATTTACTCAATGGATTGACTATGAACATAGAGTTTTAAGTTATGTTGACGGTAAGTTGGTGGTAATGCCAATCTGCATAGATACTTTAAATAAATTATATGATCTTGATTTGGATGAAGATTCAATGCGTGATTGGATAAATGAACATAAAGAGGATATTGGAGAGATTAAATCCTCTGAAGATGTTGTTTTAGCTAATGCTGGCCGCGACATTTACAATAAACTATTTAAAAATTACACTGAAAAACAATGGGGAACATCAGCGGCTAATTTAAGTCCTTCTGTTATATCAAGAATTCCTTTTAGATTTAATCATGACGACAGGTATTTTGAAGATGCATATCAGGGAATGCCAAAAGATGGCTATACCAAAATGTGTGAACGCATGATTGAATCTGATAACATCCATGTTGGTCTTAAAGCAGATTACAAAACATACATCAATAAAATCAATTACTCCAAAAAGTTAATCTACACCGGCCCTATTGATTACTTTTATGATTATAAATACGGCGAATTACTTTACAGGTGTCTTAATTTCGTTTATGAGTTTCTGGATGAAGATTCCTATCAGGATGTAGCTGTTGTTAATTATCCGAATGACCCTTATTTTACTCGCATTACTGAGTTTAAGAAGTTAACCGGACAAGTTGTTAAAGGCAAAACTGCAATAATGCGTGAATATCCTGGTTTTAATGGTGAGAAATGTTATCCTTACCCTACACAGGAATATTTGGATAAATTTAAATTATACGAAGCTGAAATGGAAAAAGAAGAGAATGTCATATTTGCTGGGCGTTTAGCTAAATATAAATATTATAATATGGATTTAGTTGTTAAAGAAGCCCTGGAAATATTTGAAAAGGAGATAAAACAATGATTACTATCTGGCCACAATATTTAGATAAAAATTTAACTTTAGGTGAAGGAAGAAAAATATCAAAAGAAAATGCAGTATCATCCCCTACAATAGAGGAAATCGAAAGAGCATTGAAAAGATTAGGTTTTACATATGAAGTTCAAAAGGGAATAGCTTATCCTGGAAAATGGTATGAAAAATCAGGTCGTGCTTTAGTCGAATATGATAAAACAAAATTAGAGCTTATTAAAGAGATTAGTTTAAAAATTAAAGAAATCAGGAACTGATTTAAATGGAAATTCCTCCTTTAATGGCCAAACAATACAAAGAAGCTAAAAAACTAATTGAAAACTCCAAAAGCATTAAAATTTACTCACATATTGACTGTGATGGAATATGCTCCGGCGCGATTTTGTCAACAATTCTTGATAGGACAAATAAAGCCCATGACATTGATTTTGTAAATCTTGATGTGTTGGATAATATTGATTTAAACCATGAGTTAACTATTTTTTCTGATTTAGGTTCAGGACAAAATATAGATGCTAAAGCAACTAAAGACAATAATATTTTAATTTTAGACCATCATCCCCCACTTAGAGATTTGGATTATAAAAACGATAAAGATTATACTTATTTGGAGATTAATCCACTACACCATGGAATTGACGGGTCATATTATGTTTGTGGTGGAGGATTATGTTATTTTCTTGCAAAAGAATTTGGATTTACTGATTTAAGCTGGATTGGAGTTTTATCCGCAATTGGTGATATGCAAAATACACATAGTGGACATTTTGAAGGATTAAATAGAATTATACAATCAGATGCCATAAATGAAGGTTATTTGGATGTGCATGAAAGTGATTTAAACATTTATGGACGTAACACCAGAGAGTTGTTTATTGCTCTTTCCTATTTTAGTGATGTCAAGCTACCAATAACCAATAATCAAAATGAATCAAAAGCCCTTTTAGATGAATTGGGTATTGATTCAACTATAAAAAGAGTTACTCCTGAAGAATCAGAGGTTTTGGAAAAAATTGGTATTTTATGTGAAGCCGGCAGTGATTATACTCTAACAAGACAGGACCGTGCCATGCTGAATAAAGAACTTGATTCCATTAAAAATGCACAAACTCTACCCCCATATCTATCAAAAGATGAATTCATGATATTATTCCAAACACAAAAAAGGATTAAAAGAAAGACATTATCTGATTTAACAGATGCAGAAAAGGGAAAGCTTTACAATGCTTTAAACCGAATGATTATTAATGAAGTTCCTCCCAAATACTATGAACATATTCCAAAAATCTTAATTGGAGATTCATATACTTTCCTTCTAGAAGATCCAGGTAGTTTTTTAAGAGATGGAGCTGAATTTTCAACTGCAATGAATGCTTGTGGTAGAAATCATGAAGAAAAAATAGCTATGGAAGTCTTAAAAGGCAATAGAGACTGGGCATTAGTTGAACTTGAAGAGATCAGTAGAAAGCACCGTTATAATCTTGCCACATCTATGGAAAAAGTTGCTGATGGTGATGAAATCATTGAACTTGAAAACCTCCAATACTTTGACGGAACTGGTATCAAACCGGAGATTGTTGGAACAATTACGGGAATGATTTTAGGTTATTGTAATTGGAGAAAACCTATTATCGGTTTTACACAAATTGAAGATACAGAAGGAATTAAGGTATCTTTAAGGTGTTCCAGATTTTTATCATATGACGGGATTCATTTTGGTAACATTATTCGTGAAGTCTCAGGAGAAGTTGGTGGTACAGGCGGAGGCCATGCCATGGCTTGTGGGGCATACATTCCACTGGATAGGAAAGAAGAATTTATCCAAAAGTTTAATATATTATTAAATGAAAATATATCAATATAATTTTATAAAATTATCAAAAAAAATTTAATAAAATAAGAGGAATGGATAAAATGAAAGCATTTAAAAAAAGAGGTGCGCTAACTCACTTTCAAATATTAAGTGAAATATCTAAACAAGATCCACACCTTAAACAAAAAGATTTGGCTGAAAAATTAGATATAACCATTCAGGCTGTTTCAGAAAACATTAAAACATTAATTGAGTTAGGCTACATCAATTCAAAAGATGGTAGATCACCATATAAAATAACACAAAAGGGCATTGATAAAGTTAAAAGAGATGCAATTAGCCTAAGAAAATACTCTGATTCTGTTTTAGAAACAATGAATCACTATAAAACAATTTGGCCGGCCATTGCAAGTGAAAACTTAGAAAAAAATCAAATAGTAGGTCTTTACATGGAAGATGGTGTTTTATATGCTCATAAAAAAAATGAAGCTGCAACAGGTATTGTTATAGATGATGCTGAAGCAGGTTCAGATGTAGCATTAACCAATTTAACAGGTATAATTGACATGACTGTTGGAGAAGCAACCATTATCAATTTACCAACCATTAAAGAAGGCGGATCTAAAGCCACTGATATTAATTTAATTCAAAATGTCTATGAAAAAGGTACTAAAAATAATAAAAAAATAGATAAAATTGCTGTTGCAGGTACAATTGCCCGAGTTATTGCTGATAAGCTTGGTCTAGACATTAATATTCAGTTTGCTGCTCCACAAGCAACTGCAAATGCAGCACGTAAAGGTTTAAATGTTTTGGTATTATGTGTTGGAGACATGACCAAATCATTTGTACGTGAGCTTGAAGGAGAAAAAATCAAATATAATATTATTGATGGAAGAAAATAGTTATTTTTCTCTCATCATTTTTAATAAAGCGGCCGCAACTTCAGTAGTATTCATTTTAGATGATGTGATAACTTTCAAATAATCGTCCAAATCATTATTTTCTATTAAAACTTTCACTTCATCCATTATTTTTTTGTTTTTTATTCTTTCAATTTCTTCAAAAGTAGGGATTTTTTTATTTTTTACATTTAAATTATATTTTTTCCTGATTCTTACTAAATCCTGTGCTTCATATGGTGCAACAATATTAAATGCATAACCTGAGTCACCAGCACGAGCAGTACGGCCAATTCTGTGAATATAATCTTCAGGATTTTGCGGAATATCATAATTAACAACAACATCTATTTCACTTACATCAATTCCACGAGCGGCAATATCACTAGCTACCAAAATAGATATATTTCCATTTCTAAATTTATTCATTACTTTATCTCTGACTTTTTGAGTCATATCCCCATGGATACTGTCAACTTTATATCCGCTTCTTTTGAGATTTCTATAGACAAAATCAACCCTTCTGCGAGTATTGCAAAATATTAACCATAAATTAAAATCATAATATTCTATCAACTTTACTAAATCTTCAATTTTATCCCTATCATCACTTTTAAATGAAAATTGTTTAATTTTAGGAATTGTTTTTCTTGAATCTGAAATTTTAATGAATTTAGGATTGTTTTGATACAGTTTTGTAATTTTTTTAATGTCATCTCTCATTGTTGCTGAAAATAATAATGTCTGTCTTTGTTTTGGAGTGTGTCTTAAAATTAATTCAATATCTTCTCTAAAACCCATATCCAACATTTCATCAGCTTCATCCAATACAACCGTTTCTATACCAATCAAATCAAGAGTTTCTCTTTCAATATGATCTATTACACGACCGGGAGTTCCAACAATAATATGAACCCCTTTATTTAAGACTCTAATTTGCCTCCCAATAGCTTGTCCACCATAAACGGCCAATATTTTTACCTTATCCATATCTTTTGATAATTTTTTAATCTCTTCAGTTACCTGAATACATAATTCTCTTGTTGGACATAAAATAATAGCTTGTGGAGATTTATCCGGAATAAAGATTTTATTTAATATTGGAATTGAAAAAGCAAAGGTCTTGCCTGAACCGGTTTGTGCTTGGCCAATAATATCCCTACCAGATAAAGCATCAGGAATTGCTTTTGTTTGAATTGGAGTTAATTTAGAAAAACCCATTTTATTAATAGCACTTTTAATGTCATCATTTATTTTTAAATCATCAAAATTCATTAGTTTAATATTTGAAAAAATTATTATTTAAATTTTAAATATCTAAAAAGACTAATATTATATTACAATATGGGGATATTTTTATGGATAAGTCATCACTTGAAAATTTAATTAATGATATTAACACCGAGGAAATACTTAAAGAAAAGCTAGAAGCTAAGATTTCTAGTGAAATCGAGTCAAGAATTGATTCACATATGTATGATGAGTTTATTAATCAGGAAGTTGAGCGCAGGATGCAAAGCGATGAAGTTAAAAAAATCATGCAAAAACAAGTGGAAGATCAAGTTAAAGTTAAATTAGCAGAAGAAATGGCCGAACAAGTTCTTGAAGACGTGGATGAAATTTTATACACTCGTGAAGATGGAGAAACTATTAACGAACGTGGTATTGATATTGGACTTGCTCAAGGCCGCCAAGAAGGAATTGAAATTGGATTTAAACAAGGTTTTGAAAAAGGCCGAGAAGAAGGAATAAAAATAGGTCGTGAAACTGGATATGAAAAAGCTTTAGAAGAAGATGGGGAATCATCTTACCAGAAAGGTCTTGAAGACGGAAGAAAACAAGGTCTTGAAAGAGTTGCACGCACCATGTATAAAGACAAATATCCTCTAGAAGAAATTACAAAATTAACCGGACTCATTTTGAGAAGACCTACCAAAAAATAGGGAAAATTAAGATGGAAAATAAACTCATTTTAAATGAAAGTTACGTTAAGGAAAATCATCCTACAATCGAAGGCATCCAAATAATTGAAGGTAAAAACAATTTCCCAATTAGCTGGTTAAACCAACAAGGATATTGTGAATACCAGATATATCTCCAGTACATGAAAGGTATAAAAACACCAGAAACTAAAGCCATGAAAAAAGGTACCGCCATCCACAGCCAGCTTGAAGATGAATTCAACCAAACCGCAACACCGGCAACATTCGAAGAAGTTCTTGAAATATCAAAAGAACAAAAAACCATCACAAGAGAATGCTTTGTACTGTCAAAAGAAGATGGAATAAGAGGATTCATTGACGAAATATGGATGATGCCTGAAGAAATTATAATAATAGATGATAAACCCGGTTCAAAAGCATATCCATCAACAATAAATCAGGTAAGAGCATATTGTCTTGCATTTAAAAAAATGAGTGAAGACGAAAGACCAATAAAAGGAGCTCTAAGACAAAGAGGTACAGACAATATCTTTTGGAGTGAAGAATTTGATAAAAATATAGAAAAAGAAATAAAATTCAAAATAAATCGAATGCACTCCTTATTTGAAGGTCAAAAACCTTTCATAGCAACTAAAAATCCAAATAAATGTCGCTCCTGCAGATATCAAAGTTATTGTAAAGAGTGCAAATTATAATCTAAATAACGCGATTTAAGCCCAAATACAGTTTATTTTTCTTATACATCTTATCCAGAATTTCATTCCACTCATCTATAGTGATTCTTCCTTTATTGGGAATTAAAGAATCAAGTGATGCCTCGTTAATATTTAAAATATCAGATAATATATGGGCCAAAGTTCTTCCAGTTAAAGACAACTCATATGGGTCATAACCCGTTACCATTAATACCCAAACATTATCCTTTGAAGAACTATTATACTCTTTTTTAAGCTGATCATACCAGTGGGTAATTATATTTTCCTTATCTCCAATGTCTCCATCACCGACAGAAATGTAATAACCCTCTTCAGTAAAATCAATAGTTTTTAATCCATCAGATATTTTGGAGTTAAGTTCCGGAGAATTGATTTCCAAATCAAATTCATTGTTGGTAATATAATCTTTAAGATAATTTTCCACTTCTTTTTTGTTCTTAAAATACCCAATCGGCTCTAATCTATCTGGATCTCTATCACATAAATCATAGATTAAATCTTCATCAACCTCACAGATTTCATATCCGTCAATTTTATGTGATTGATATGGCTTGAAATCCAAGCAATAATTTTCCAAATCATCTTTGTTTAAATACCACAGAACCTGAACTCTTTTAACCATATGAATCAATATTGAATTTCATTAACAACCATTGTTTTTGTAAAAGTACCGAAAAGCCTATCATTTGATTTGAAAATCTTACCAAGAACCCAATCAAAAATAATAGGGAACCAGAAAATTTTAGTTAAATTTCTAACAATAGCTTGAATCCAAGTAATAGGATAACCATTTCTAGAAACAACCTGCAAATACATTAAAGATTTACCAACAGTAGCCTGTTTTGTTTTTTCCAGGTAAACAAAGTAGATTAATCCAATAATTGGAGTAACATATCCTAAGTAATTATAGGGTTGAAAAGTTCCATACGGATTGATAAATATTGATAATAAAAAAGAAATAATCCACATAAACGCTGAAACAACAAAGAAATCTATAACATATGCAATTACTCTTCTTGTAAATACAGTAGCCATTTTAAAACACCTCAACACACTCTAGGAACAGGATCAGCTATAGGGGCTTCAAGGATACGTTCACCACCGATAGGTGTATTGACAATAACATAATCACCTTCAACAACTTCACCTATAATAGCTGCATTTTCCCCATATTTTTCACTTTTTATAGCTTCAAGAACTTCTTCTGCCTTATCCGCCTTAACACCCATTACAACTTTACCCTCATTAGCAACTTCAAATGGATCAATACCTAACATTTCACTAACAGCATGAACCTCATCTCTAATTGGGATTGCATCCTGTTCAAGGACAATACCATTTCCAGACTTAGAAGCCATCTCATTAATAGCATTAGCAAAACCGCCACGAGTAGGATCTTTCATAGCAGTAACTCCACCAACATCTAAAGCTTTTTTAATAATATTCCACATTGGAGCCACATCAGATTTTAAATCAGTGTCAAATCCAAAACCCTCTCTAAAAGACATTAAACTCATACCATGGTCACCTAAACTACCTGTAATAATGATTTTATCTCCAACTTCCAAACCACTATCACGAACAACTTCACCTTTTTTAGCTATTCCAATACCTGTTGTAACCATAACAATACCGTCAAGTTTATCTTGAGGCATGACCTTAGTATCTCCAGTAATAACAGCAACATCAACTTCTTCACAGGCTTCGTTTAAAGATTTCATGATTTTATCTAAATCTTCAATAGGAAAACCTTCCTGCATGATAATTGCATTAGAAATAGCTAATGGTTTAGCTCCCATTACAGAAACATCATTAATAGTTCCTGCAGCAGAAATTCTACCAATATCACCGCCAGGGAAGAATAATGGATCAATAGTATGACCATCAGTAGTCATGACAATTTCATAATCGCCTAATGGTATGGATGCTCCGTCATCAAGGGCATCTAAACTAATACCTCCATTCACACTCTTATTAGTAATGTTATCTAAGATTGTGGATGAGATTAAATTAGCCATCACTTCTCCGCCGGCACCATGATTCATATTAATTTTATCATCTGACATTTTATATCGCCTTAGTAAAATTTATGTAAAAACAAGTATATTAAAGTTTTTTAAAAAAGGAATATTTGAATAATCCATTACTTTTAAATTTTTTTAGATTAAAGATTTGAAATCCGAACCTATTAAAAAAAATAAATATTTCATTTATCAGACTATATAACGTGAGTTTACAATTATTACCCATTGAATAAAGGGTTTCTATTGAAACCCAGCAAGCATTAACAGATTAAATAATTCTTCTCACTTCATCAAGATTCGAATTGATGAAATCTTTATTAGATGGATCGGCCAATATTTTAAATTGTTTTTTACCTGTCTTTAGATATGCTTCATTCATTACATTCTGCAAATCATCAATATCTGCATTTAAGAGAATATTCAATTTTTTCCTTTGATTATCACTTAAATTATCTATATACGCTTTAACTCTTGATTCAAACTTTTTGACAAGACTTGAATTTCTTTTAGCCATTCTTCCCAATAAAAATGCCGGAACCTTGTTTATCAAATGTTGATATTGTTCAATATCCTCCAAAGTAATTTTTTCTTCCATATGTTCACCACATATTACAGTATGTTAAATTTAGCAATAAACCTATATAAATTTTAAATAATTTAGATTAACCTGAGAATGTTTATTTTCTTTATCATGAATATCCAAGTTACAATAATTGAAAATATACATGATATACTTATTAGTGGAGGATAGTAGAAGTAACCAAGAATTATGAAAATAACTGTAAATAAAATGTTTAAAATAATTGTATTATAATTCTGGAATGCTTCCTGTAAAAATTTGTTAGATTTATCTATTCTTTTCATTTCATAAGTGGCGAAAAAAGAACAAATATTAATAATAATAAAATCTATTCCATACAGGCACTGAGGTACAAAGTAATTAAAATTCATAGAAAGATAAGTTGTTAAATAAGGAATTAATGATAAAAAGAATAATCCCATGGATATTGCCCAAATACATTTATAATTAATCTTATTAACAATAGAAAATAAATTGTAAGTAAAATTCCACATGTTAAAACAAATGACAAAACTGACTGCATATGCGATAAATTCAAGTTTTAATTCCAATAAACCTGCCAAATCACCATTTACAGCAGTTGGAATTTCAAGGACAATGATGGTTATAATAATAGCTATAATTGCATCAATCAATGCTTCAAATCTTCCAGTATCCTCAATTCCTTCATTTCGTCTTCTATTATAGAAAATACTTAAAATTACAGCAACCAAACTTGTTAGATAAATTCCTGGAGTAAAAACCGTAAATGTTATTATAAAACCAAACAGCAGAACGATTAAAGGAATGATAAAATGAATTTTTTTAATATTTAATTCCTGTAATTTCTCATTGGATTTATTAGCTCCAAAAACTACAACCACGGATATAATATGAGAAATATTAGCAAAAACCATGAGTAATCCAAAAATTACCTCAGCAGTTAAAGAATACACATTCAATGAAAGCCATGATGCAAAATACGGAAACAGTGAAAATAAAAAAATGGAAAACCCATATGAAACTAAAGCTTTATTATTAATGTATTTAATATGCTGGAATAATCTCTGATTACTATACCAGATATTAATAATTGATAAGAATACTATTAAATATGTCACTATATTTAAAAAATTTGAAAAAAAAGCTCCCCATTCAGGAGTTAACGGCTGCGGAATCTTTAACACTAAAATCGTTATGACAATTGCCAAAATTGCATCATAAAATGTTTCAAATCTTTCCGTATCCATATCTATTAATATATTTTAATGAGTAAATAAACTTTATTTTTTTAAGGGAAATAAGTAAAATAATAAAAAAAGAGTAAAGATAAGTTAATATCTTTAGATTAAAATTCCGTTAACAACACCATCTTGACCAGGTCTAGATGTTACTTTAGCATTACCTTCAGGAGTTTCTACAACTGCACCTTTAGTAATAATATTCCTTCTTACGTAGTTAGGGTTTGCATCGTTTTCGATTACTCCTAAAATATCGGTAATTTGACTTTTACCGGATTTAACATCAGTTAAATTGATTTTATTAGCAGCAGCTAATCTGAGTTTTTCGTTTCCGCCACGAGTACGGATTTTTCTTAATCTTTTTTCATCTACTCTAGTTTCAGCAGGATCTCTACCTAATTCTGATTTCCTTTTTCCACGGTTTGCAACATTTCTTGCACCAGATGGACTTCTAATTGATTTTCCTTGAGAAATTGCCATTATTTCACCTAAATAAGTATAATTAATTATATAATAATCGCTGTCAAAAAGCCTCTTTCCTGTAAATTGAAGGACAAGAAAAATAACAATTTACATTATGAGAGCAAAAAAGAGTCTTAATGAATAATGATAATTAAATATTACTTTCTCATTATATATAAACTTTATTTTTTTAAGGATTTTTTGTCTTCATGAGAAACAAATGAAAATTTTAAATTGCAAAGTGGACAGTAATTACCCTCCAAAAGACTGCTGCCACATTTGGGGCATTTATCCGGAGATCGGGTTAAGTAAATAAATCCTTGTTCAGTGCTTGATTCTTGAGGAATTAATGGTTCTGAAACTCTTGAAATCTCTTTGGTTTTAGATTTTGCAAGTATTTCATCAACAATATAATCAAAATCCTCTTCAGTAATTTGATCATCACCACTTGCTACTAAAATCTTTTCAATATCATCATCAGTGATTTTTTCGCCCAAAACATCTTTAAGCAAATCTATTAAATCATTATCTTCAATGTAATATTCCTCATTATCCATGAAAATAAATATGTGGATAATAATTTATATTATTTTTCCACAAAATCCAATATGTTATCTTTCGGCTCTAATTTTTCAAGTATTTCATCAGGAATTCTTTTTTCTTCAAATCCAAAATCAATATCCTCAGATGGTTCAAAAGGAATATAGTCATCAGGATTTTCAAAAATATAATCTGAAATATTGTTTTTTAGATTGGCTATTATCTTATCCACATCAATTTCTTGAAGTTCATCTTCATATTCATACTGAAACTCTTCCAGTAATTCTTCGTCCAATTCGTTTAAATAGCTCATTCTATCACCTTAATTCGTTTTAATCAGATAACTGAATTTGGGACTGTTAAAAACATTTGAGCTTTTAGTGTTGTAAAGTATTTCATCAGCGATGCATAATTTAAAATTTATGTCCCGACCATCACAATCAATAAATATTGATACGTCACAGTATTCTAAAAGGTATTTTTTAACATTTAACACATTTGATGCATTATTGATGTGAACTGATACCGGCAAATTATTTTTATCCATATTTAAAAATATGCCATTTGAAATATCATAATTTGCATAGTATCCATCTTTTTCAGATATTTTACCAACGAATATGTCATTTGTTTCATCATAACTTGAAATTAATTCTTTTATTTTCATAATATCAAACCTCTACTAATATTATATCCAAAAAGTAATATAAATTAATTCCTAGAGCATTTGACAAGTAATATGATTTTATTTTAATAAAATATTTATTTTACAGGAGATAAATATTTCCTTAAGTGAAAAAAATTGCTTTTAGTGAAAACTATTTTAAATACTTTAATCAAAAATATTTAATGATGAAAGAAACCCCTGAACAACTCCAATTAGAAGCTGAGATTAAATCCCAGGCACAAGTTTTCTTAAAGGATTTCAATGCAAATATACCTGAAAGCATGGAACTTGAATACGAAGGATTTTATAGAAGAGGCTTTTTTGTAACTAAAAAAAGATATGCCGTGATTGAAGACGGAGAAATAATAGCTAAAGGATTGGAATTAGTTAGAAGAGACTGGGCTCCTATTGTAAAACAAACCCAAGAAGCAGTTCTTATGGCATTACTTCGAGATGGTGACGCTGAAAAAGCAATTGCCGAGGTGAAAAAAGTTTTAAAAAGGATTAGAAAAGGGGATGTTGAGAATAAAGAATTAATCATCCACACACAAATAAACAAACCATTAAAAGAATATAAACAAGTTGGTCCCCACGTGGTAGCTGCCCAAATTATAGAAGACCACGGGATTAAGGTAACACGCGGAACCATCATCCAATACATAATAAAAAAAGGAAAAGGTTCAATTAGCCAAAGAGCAGTTCCATATGAATATAGTCAAGGAGTTACATACGATAAAGAATACTATATTAATAATCAGATAATTCCTGCTGTTGGACGGATAATGGAACCATTAGGTTATACAAAAGAAGATTTGCAAGACTTATCTGTTGGTGAAAAACAGCAAAGCCTTGATGCATTCTTCTAACTATAAAATAGTGTTTACATCACCAATATCATCAATGATTGTAATATCCAACTGTTCATTTTTAATATAAATCCTATCTTCTTCAGTGACATCAGAATTGACTAAAATAGCACTCATACCTGCATTAACTGCACCCAAAGCATCAGCCCTGAATTTATTTCCAATCATCACTGATTTTTCAGGGTCCCCTTTCATTTTCCTTAAAGCAACATCAAAAATTAATTTATCCGGTTTTTCCTTACCGACCTCTTCAGATGTAATTACCTCATCAAAAAAGGAATAAACATTTAAACGAACAAGTTTTTCCCATTGTTTAATAGTAATACCATTAGATATAACTGCCAAACGATATCCCTGACTTTTAAGATAAATTAAAGTGTCAATTGTATCTGCAAAAGGCCTTAAAAGTGAAAATTTCACATTATGATAAGTAATCATACCCAAAGCAACAAGCATTGGATCTTCATGACCCAAAACAACTTGAGTCAATACGTTAAAATGTCCGCCATAATTGGAACCTTTTTCACGAATAATTGTTTTTAAAACACCATATGCCTCATCCTTATCTAAAGGCAAGCCATTATCAACCATTAATTCAATAGCTGCTTTTCTTGCAGTTTGTGCGAAAGTAGAAGTATCCAACAATGTATCATCTACATCAAAAAATACAACACGATCGTCATCATTATTCATAGTCATTATTAACTCCCTCTATTAAAATCAAGTTCTAAAGTGACAGGACAGTGATCTGAACCATAAATGTCACTTAAAATAGCTGCTGATTTAACATTATCTTTAATTTCTTCATTTACATAAAAGTAATCAAGTCTCCAGCCAGCATTTCGCTCACGGGCACGTGTACGATAACTCCACCAGGTGAAATTATTCTCACCCTCATCAAATAAACGGAAAGTATCAATGAACCCTGCTTCTTCAAGCTGGTCCAACCATGCGCGTTCTTCCGGAAGATAACCTGATTTTCCTTCACAATTTTTAGGATTATAAACATCAATCGGGTGATGTGCAATATTATAATCTCCTGTAATAACAAGATTTTTACCTTGACTTTTAAGCTCTTTTAATTCATCAAGAAGGGCATTGCAAAAATCTACTTTAAAATCCAGACGTTTTGCATTCATTCCACTGTTTGGGAAATAAATATTGTAAAGTAAAAAGTCTTCATATTCTATTTTTAAAACTCTGCCTTCACCGTCAAGCTCTTCAATTCCAAGACCTCGGCAAACATTTACAGGTTTGATTTTGGAATATGTGCCAACACCACTATATCCCTTCTTTTCTGCTTCATTAAAATAAGATTCAAAACCACTTACATTAGCTAATTTCTTTGGAATATCTTCACTGGTAGCCCTTACTTCCTGAAAATTAATAATATCAGCATCAGTATTATCAAACCAGTTCCAAAACTCTTCTTTTTTGGCTGCAGCCCTAATTCCATTCACATTCCAAGAAACTAACTTTAATGACATTACAATTTCACCCCATTAGCTAAGTTTAATTCACGTAGCCATTTAATATCACTTTTGTAAAGCATACGAATATCAGAAACATCATATCTAATCATAGCTAATCTTTCAATACCTAAACCGAAAGCCAATGCAGGCTGGTTTATGCCTAATGGTTTTAATACTTCAGGCCTGAACATTCCGGCTCCACCAAGTTCAATCCAACTTTCCTTTTCTTCCAAATAGATTTCAGTTTCTGTGGATAAGTAAGTATAAGGGAAATAAGCAGGTCTGAATCTAACTTCAAAACCTAATTTTTTATAAAACTCTTTTAAAGTACCTAAAAGATTTTGAAAACTGATTCCTTCATCACAAACAAGTCCCTCTACCTGATGGAATTCCGGTAAGTGTTTATAGTCAAAAGTTTCTCTTCTAAATACCCGGCCGACAGAAAACATCTTAATTGGAGGTTCATGTTCAAATAAATGTTTGGTTGAAATTCCAGTAGTATGTGTTCTTAAAACACTTTGACGAGCAATATCTTCACTCCAATCATATTTCCAACCAATAGAACCTGTTCCACCACCAGTTTCATGAGTTTCAGCAGTTAATTTAACTAAATCTTCATCAGGCAAGTCACAG
Organism: uncultured Methanobrevibacter sp.; assembly: GCA_902771225.1. Taxonomy (GTDB): domain Archaea; phylum Methanobacteriota; class Methanobacteria; order Methanobacteriales; family Methanobacteriaceae; genus Methanocatella. The sequence continues at coordinate 24,309 of CACXWH010000011.1, forward strand.
GTTAAAGGATTTTTAAGATAAAATGTATCCTGCATTTCACGAGCTGCATGATCCTGTGGCTGGAAGAGTGAATCAAAGTTCCAGAATGCAGATTCAACATAACTTCCCTTGTCTTCTGAAAATCCCATATTTAAAAATATTTCACGAATTTCATCAATGATAACTCTTAAAGGATGTTTTTTGCCTGCAAAGAAAATCGGAGCTTCAGCATTAATATCATATGGACGATATTGTAAGCTTTTCCATTCTCCATCTTTTAATTGTTGGTGTGTTAATTGAGTAGCTTGTTCCTGTATAGTAAAACCATGTTTAAGAATTTCTTCACCTTTAGGTAATATTTTAAATGAATGTGAGGTTTCTTTTTTAATATTTAAAATATTTTTCCTACTTGTGAGTTTTTTAAAACCATCCCTCAAATCATCAGTGAAAAGTTTAACACCATCAGCATTAGCTTTAAGATAGTTAAGGACTTCTTCATCATTGTCAAGTTTATCTGCAAATTCTTTACCAAAATCTGTAATATTAAGTACGCCTTTATCAATTTGAGCCCAATCTTTACGGCGTAACCATCCAAGAGCAATATTAGCCTCTTTTTTATCAATACCAGTTTCACTGGCCAAATCCTTCATTCGAATTTGTCTTTTTTCAGCCAAAACATCTAATATTTTTCTTTCAGGAAGGCCTTGATTCGCATAATGAATGCCGTCTTCTGTTAAAGAGTAGGTTTCTTGAACTTCTTTGTCTACTTCAATAATATTTTTAGATGCAAGAGAACCGGCAGCACTCATAACTGATTTAATGTCCATTCCAGCATTATCAGCAATTTCTTCAGGAGTTGCATCAGGATTTGCTTCCAGTTCTTTTAAAAGTTTCTTTTCATAAATATGTAATTCGTTAATGGTTTTAGTAATATCCTCACTCATTCAAACACCATAATATTCATCATTAATAATAGTATAATATATATTTTAAATTATTAATAAAGATATTGCAAAAACACGAAAAAAAGTAAATTTAAAAAAAAATAAAATCAATTACTTTTTAAGTAACAATCAACAAATAATATATGAAGTTGATTATTATGGAAGCGAATGAAGATATAGATTTAATCGTCAATCATCCGAAAAAGGCAATAAACAAGTTGGCAGTTCCTATTATCATAAGTAACCTATTCATGATATTGAATAACATTATTGATGGAATTTGGGTTGGTGGAATTGGAGCTAATGCACTGGCAGCCATAGGATTTGTAACACCATTATTTTTAACATTAGTTGGTTTTGCAAACGGTCTTGGAGCAGGTTCCAATAGTCTTATTGCAAGATACATTGGAGCTGAAAAATATGAAAAAGCAGGAAACAGTGCAATACACTCAATAATACTAAGCGTTATCGTTGCCATAATAACAACAATTTTACTTTTAATTGTCTTGAAACCATTGCTTTTAAAAATGGGAGCTGGTGAAGTAATAAACGATGCGGCCACTTACGGATATATTATACTAGCCGGATGTTTTTCTATTTTCATACCTGCAATGCTGTCTGCAATATTTAGATCACAGGGTGAAATTAAAAGAGCATCATATCCATTAATGTATACTGCTATCATTAACATGATTCTAGATCCGATATTCATTTATATCTTAAATTTAGGAGTTGCCGGAGCTGCAATAGCAACTTTAATAGCAGCAACAATACCTATGTTTCAAATGATATATTGGATGTTTATTAAAAGAGACAGTTTTTTAAAAATTAAAATGAGCGAATATAAAAGGGATTTAAACATATATAAGGATATTCTGGTTGTTGGTATTCCGGCCAGTTTAGAACAGTTCATCCTAGCATTCGTATCCATTTTAATGAATTATTGGTTAACGTTACTTTCAGGAACAATAGCTGTAGCATCATATACTGCAACATGGAGACTGCTTTCAGTTGGATTTGCACCATTAATCGGTATTGGAGTGGCAGCACTGACAGTAGGCGGTGCGGCCTACGGTGCTAAAAACTACGAAAATATGAAAATAGCTGAAAATTACGGAATTAAAATAGGTTTAATATCATCAGTAGCAATATGGTTAATATGCTTTTCCTTTGCTGAGTCATTATCCCACATCTTTGCATATTCAGCAAACAGTGCTATTTTATCCCAAAGAATAACTGAAGCAATAAGAATCCTATCTTTCTTTTTATTATTAATGCCATTTGGAATAATGGCCGGAAACTTGTTCCAAAGTATGGGAAAAGGAACAATAGCATTATTCTTTACAATATTAAGATCAGCGATTCTTGAAATAATATTTGCAGGATTATTTGGATTTATTTTAGGGCTAAAAGATATAGGAATATATGCAGGTTTAGTATGTGGAATGAGTGTTGGTTCAATATTATCTTACCTATACCTTAACTTCTACCTTAAAAAGCGAAGAAAATACTTTAAATAAATTAAACGTTTCTATAATCAATCTTTTTATTTTTAAAATTAATGATTACATGACCGATTTAAAGAATTTGAATATGATTTTTGCAAAGAGTTTCTTTAAAATATTCAGTTTAACTTCAGGCCCGTAATCACAGTTAACTAAACCAGTGCTTTTCCAGAACTCAGCATCAGCTTCTATAGGTTCATCAGATACTGCCAAGGATTTCCATAAATTGAAATAAAATACATCACCAAATTTTGGAGAGTGCAATTTTCTTGATTCAACATCCTTTTTAAACCTAATGGCCTCCTTATCGATTTTTGAGGTTTCAAGACTTTCCTTGCCTCCACAAGCCAAAGCGATTTTATAGACCTTATTTATACCCCAATGCCTTAAAGTTTCATCAATATATTTAGCTACTTTTTTATGGCCTGCACCGGCTGTTGAAACAACAACCAAAGCCTTTTTTGTAAAAAATTGAGGCCTATGATAGAGATAAGCAGTATGATCGAAGAAATTTTTCAAAAGAGCAGATACGTTCATCGCATACACAGGAGATGAAATAATAATTCCATCACATTCTCTCATCTTTTCTATAATCGGCTGAACTTTATCATAATGAGGACATTTATCCTCTCCAACCACAATACAATTCATACAACCCAAACACATTGGAATTTGCTTTTCTATTAAATGCACTTCTTCAAATTCACCATCCAAATTACTTTCTGCCTGTTTTATAATTTTGTAAGTATTTTTCCTTCTTGGAGAACCATTAATTATTAAATATTTCATTTAAACACCCAATTGACCTTCTAAAACTAATTTTTCCCTATATTCAAAATTTTCATCAAACTCATCAACATCTTTCTGGTTTACATTAAAAATTTCCGGATTAAAAAATATTCCATGATTATTTTCAAGTTTCTTTTCACCAAATATATTAATCATGAAAAATGGACATTCTTCTTTTGAATCTGTACCATGCAAATACAAATTATACTTGGATGCACTTTCAAAACCAAATCTATGATAATAGTTTTCATCACCTATTACAAAAACAAACGGAAATGTATCTCTGGCGATATCAAGGGTATGCTCTATTAATCTGGAGCCCAAGCCCTGGTTTTGATAATCCTTATGAATAGCTATTGGACCTAAGACAAGTGCATCAATTTCCTTACTTCCATAATCTATTAAACCCATCGAATAATTGATATGACCTATTATTTTATTATCGCTTTCAATAACATAAGCCAGACTAGGAATGAAAGCATCATCATCCCTCAGGTTATGTACAATATAATGCTCAAATGCACCTGGACGGTATACATTCCAAAAGGAATCTCTTACAAGATTTTCAACTTCCAGATAATCCTTTTTATCTTCCAATCTTATGTTAATAGTATTTTCCCTATCAATTTTTACAGAGTCATAAATCAGTTTAATATGATTATATGAATCCTGAGCCATCTTTTCTAAAAATTCCACATCGTTTTCCGGATAATTGATAATGTAATGTTCATATAAAAGGAAAAGTCCATATTTGTAGAAAGATTGAGCCAGTTGATTGGAATCGGCATCTTTTTTTATCAATTTTTTGGATTTCATCAAGTCAAATAAAACAATCCATCCATTAACAGCATCTTCAATTATGCTCTTTTTCATGAATTCTCTAATTTTTTCATTGTGAAATGACTCGATTAAAATTAGTCTTGTAATTTTAGACATTTCCTCATCTTTTAGCTGTGAGAGAAACGCATTAAGGCCCGCTTTGTAAAAGCAATCAAAGCCCTCATCCATATTTGTGCTGACCTGATTTAATGGAATATCGTTAGCCATCATCCTTTCAATATAATAATCCAGAATTGAATCTAGAATAGATTCTTTACTTTTATAATGATTGTATATTGAACTTTCCTTTATTCCAACTTCACTTGCGATTTTACGAATGGAAACACCATCATATCCATATTTTGAAAATAAATCAATGGAAACATGGAAAATTTTTTCTTTATTATTCATAATATCAAACTAACACTTGTTAGTTTAACATTGGACTTAATGAAATATAAAAGTAGCGATGAAAAAAATTAAAAAAGTAAAGTAATTAAAAGTGATCTTTTAAATTACTTACAAAAATTGAAGCTGCAGTTAAATCAGCAGTTGTACCTGGATTATAACCATTATCAAACAGATAATCGTCAAATTCTGCGAGTTTTTGGTTAAAATCACTTTCATCCTTAAGTTTAAGCAAATCTCTTGTCATCATAGAGACTTTTAAAGCAGTATCTGCATCTTCCTCTCTTGAGATTAATGTATCCGGAACTTCGGATAAAATAGTTAGAAATGTCATGACACATGCTTCATTTAAAGATTTATTTTTTAATTCATGATAAGTAGGATATCCCAATTCAAAAACAACCGGCATGTCTGAGGTCATTTCACGGCCTAACATATCATACGGAGCAGATATTTTTAAAACATCATACATTGTTTGGTTATTCTTCCTTAACTCATCCTTAGCACTGTCTGATGTTACATCATATTCATCTACTTCACCCATTCCGCCGGCAGATGCAATAGCAATTGCATCATAGAGGTCACATGCATCATCAACTGATGTATTTTTCATTAATTTAACAATATTTGGGCGAAGTTCATCAAAGCTTTCACTGATGGCTGCTGAAACGGCAATCGGTGTTGTCATCATTACAATTCCCAAATTGGTATTGTTATGTATCCATCTGTCAGTTTCTTTAACTGCATCGACAATACACTTTCCCAATTTAGGGTTTTCAACATCAACGTCAGTGCAGACTTCACGTATAGCATCCCCAATTACAATTCCACTAATTACAAAGTCTTCAAACACCATATCATCATAATCACGGGTTCTGTGGACATTACCAGGTTTTGGATAACCACTAACCTCAAGTGCTGAAGATATTTGTGCTAGTTTTACTATATCTTCCACATTCATTCTATCATATCCTCCAACAGTACTTTAGGTGCAAAATTTGTAATAATCAAATCAGCCCCTGCTCTTTTAATTGAAAGTAATGATTCCATAATTGCCCTTTCAGTTAAATATCCTTTTTCAATAGCTGCCATTATCATTGCATATTCTCCGCTTACATTATAAGCAACCAGCGGCAACATGAATTCCTCCCTAACAGACCTTACAACATCCAAATAAGGCAAAGCCGGTTTAACCATTAAAAAATCACAGCCTTCAATTACATCCAGTTCACATTCACGTATTGCTTCAACAGCATTTGCAGGATCCATCTGATAACTTTTCCTATCACCTTTATGGGGTGATGAGCATGCTGCCTGACGGAAGGGTTCATAAAATGCAGAAGCGTATTTGGCTGAATAAGACATTATCATAACATTATAATAGCCATTTTCATCCAACACGTGCCTAATAGCTCCGACTCTTCCATCCATCATGTCGGATGGAGCTACAATATCTGCACCTGCACGGGCATGGGATAAAGCTACTTTTGCAATGTATTCAAGTGATTCATCGTTTAATATTTCAATTCCATCATCAGTATCATCATTTTCTACGATTAATCCGCAATGGCCATGAGAAGTGTACTGGCATAAGCATACATCACTTATTACAACAAGATTAGTTTGCTTTTTAAGTTCACGAATTGCCTTTTGAACAATACCCGTATCAGCATAATCCGGTGTTGCAATTTCATCCTTTTCATCTTCCGGAGGAATACCAAATACGATTATTGATTTTAATCCTTTTGATTCTAATTTTTTTGCAAATTCGACACCACTTTTTAAAGAGTATCTGAATTCACCTGGAAGTGAAGATATCTCTTCTTTCTCATCACCTTCCAAATCTTGTTTAAAATAAATCGGATAGATTAAATCTTCTTTTTGAAGTTTTGTTTCACGTACAATGTCACGTATCTTAGAATTTTTTCTTAATCTTCTCATTCTAGTAACTGGAAACTGCATTTATTTCACCTTATATATTACTTTACTTTAAAATTATTTAAAACATTATCATTAACCCCATAAGGTTTTTTGAGATAATGATTTTTAGCATGCTCTACAATTAATGCATGATATTCCTGATAATCATTAACGTCACCATCAAAATTATCTTCAAACATCTTTTTAATTTTATTATAAGAATCATTTTCATTAATTAATCCCAAATAGGAAAAAATACGGCGGGTATAAGCATCAACAACAAACTCTTTTTCACCATATGCATATAAAAGTATTGAATCGGCAGTTTCAGGACCTATCCCCTTAACTGAAAGTAAATCTTTTCTTTCAGGAGTTTTGCCCTCAAGAGATATGTAAAACTCAGAAACATTTTTTAAGTAATTATATTTTTGATTGAAATATCCTGAAGGTTTTATTGCTAGTTTAAAATCATTTTCAGCTAAATCTAAAACTTCATAAGGTGTTGGATTGATTAATTCTTTAATGTTAATTATGGACTTTTCAACCTGAGGCCATGAAGTATTCTGGGTTAGAATAGCTCCTATAATTATTTCAAATTGTTCTAAAGAATTCCTCGGAAAAGAATAATCTGCAGGATGATAACCCTGTGTTGATCCGGTTTTTGTTGGGTTTATCCCATCATAATCTGTAATTGGCCACCATCCCTGATAAGAATAAGTACATAAAAGTTTTTTAAAAATTTCATTAAAAACCATGTTTAACTATTAATAGTTTAAATTAAATATAAATTATTATGTCAAATAAAATTGGGGAAAAATTTCAAATAACAAGTTTTGGTTCAAGTCATGGTGTTGCCGTTGGAGCTGTTGTTGACGGCTGTCCTGCTAATCTTGAACTTACACAAGAAGACATTCAAAAAGAATTGGATAAAAGAAAACCGGGAACCAGCAGTGTAACCACACCAAGAAAAGAATCAGATGAAGTTCAAATATTATCTGGGATTTTTGAAGGAAAAACAGATGGTACACCCATTACGGGAATTGTTTTTAATAAAAACCAACATTCCAAAGATTATTCCATGTTCAAATCAACACCACGCCCTTCACATGGAGATTATGGTTGGATGGTGAAATATGGAAACTACGATTATAATGGCGGAGGCCGTGGAAGTGGGAGAGTAACCATTGGCCATGTTATTGGTGGTGCAATAGCTAAAAAACTATTAAAAACAAACAATATTGAAATTATTTCTCATGTAACTCAAATTGGAGATATTAAAGCTAGAGAACTTACATTTGATGAGATAAAAGAAAATATTGAAAAAAATCCTATTCGCTGTGGTGATTTAAAAGCCGCAAAAGAAATGGAAGATTTGATTTTAGCCAAAAAATCCGAAGGAGATTCCGTCGGAGGCATTGTGGAAACTATTGCAATTAATATTCCTGCAGGTTTAGGCGAACCAGTATTTGGAAGAATAGATGGTGATTTAGCTAGAATTTTAATGAATATTGGTGCTGTTAAAGGTGTTGAAATAGGCTTAGGCTTTGATGCTGCAAAAAAAAGCGGTTCTGAAATTAATGATGAATATTGCATTGAAGAGAATAATATCAAAACAAAAACAAATAATTCCGGTGGCATAATTGGCGGTATGAGCAATGGAATGCCAATCATATCCAGAATTGCTGTAAAACCGACCCCATCTATTTCAAAATGTCAGAACAGTATTGATTTAGAAAATATGGAAAATAAAAAAATAGAAATAAAAGGAAGACATGATCCCTGCATTTGTCCTAGAGTGACTGTTGTGGCAGAATCCTCTACTGCAATTGTTCTTGCAGATCATATGATACGTTCAGGTTTTATTCATCCAAGCAATTTAGACCATTAATGTCTATTTCGTTTAATTAGAGAGAATTCATCAGCTTCCCTATTTTTAATTGCAAGTTTATTTATATTTTTCCTTTCAAAATTTGATAAATTTGGATTTGAACCATGATATGGTGCATCAACATCCTTTAAGGATAATATTCGTGCTTTTGCAGGATTATTGTAATTAATATCTAAAGACATTCCATCAAAAGCAGCTAAAGTTTTAACACCAGTCAATTTAGTTATTCGTTTAGCCTCACCAATCGGATTATTCGAAATCATTTTAAGACCCAAATGGGTCATAATAGCCAATCTTGGTTTAATCTCTTTTATTAATTTAATAAATCCTGATGAGCATAAATGTCCTTTAATAGATTTGCTGCCGGGACGAAGAACACTGGCTATCAAAATGTCGGCGCCTTCATGCTCCTTCGATAATTCAGGAAAATAAGAAGTGTCTGCAGTATAAGATATTTTAAAGTCTTTAAATTCGATTTGAAAACCTATAGCTTTAGGATCACCATGATAAGTTGATGTAGCCCTAACTAAACAATTATCAAAATACCTTATATCCCCATCTTCAAGTTCCAATACATTAGATTTGGATTGATGATATGATGAAATGCACGGACCCCATTGCTCAAAACCGGATAAAACACTTTTTGAACCAATAATATGGCCCTGATTCTGGGTCATCCCTTTAGTCATTGCTTCAATTAATATTTCAGCATCATTATAATGGTCCGTATGTGCGTGAGAAACAAAGACTCCATTAATATTTCTTGGATCCAGACCAAATTGATATGTTCTAACTAAAGCTCCAGGTCCAGGGTCAACATGATAATTTTTTCCGCCCAAATTATCTATCCTAAATCCACCAGTCATTCTTCTTTGGTTGATGGCTGAAAATCTCCCTCCACCAGTTCCTAAGAATATTAGTTTCATTTAATTTCCTCATAGTGAACATAAGATAATATTACATGACAATGGAGAACTATTTTTCTTAAGACATAAAACCTCATTTTTAATTACGACTTTATCGCCAGTTTCAATATCATCGCTATCAGTGAACATAATGACATTTTGATTAGGACCTGCCAGCGGCTTCCAGTTAAAATTAAAAGCTTGTGTTTTATCATTTAACTTTACTTCGACCATTTTACCATCGATGGATATTACATTACCGATTGGTCCGTCATTAATGATTTTATTAGCTAATTCGATTTCTCTATTTTTTTGAATCAGTTCTTCAGTTAATTGCTGACGATATTTATTTAAGACCTTAATATCAGCATCAATTGTGATGTTAAGATGTTTTTGAGCTTCAGAAGGGTCAAATTTAGGTTGCTGAATTAAAACATCATGTTCTTTACCTATTGTTGGTGTTTTTTGAGCAATGACAGACAATATTTCCCCAAAAATATCCCCCATTAATCTTAAACTGTGTGAAGCTTTCCATCTTTTTTGAATTAAATTTTCAGCCTGTTTCTTAGCAAAGTCATTGCCGAATAAAATAATTCCTTTTTCACCTGCTTGGCGTGATTTAGTCTCAGATCCAATTAATTCTACAATTTGATAACCATTAGTTGTTCCATAAATCCTTTTACGTTTTGTTTCGTGTGTCCCTTTAGTACTTACTTCGCCTCTAATAGTATTTCCAACAATTCTCAATTTATCCGCATCATCAGATATTTTAATTGGAACGTCGAGTTCTTTAGATCTTTTATAAAGTTCTTCATCTGTTGTAATACTTCCGTTATATAATTCATCCTCTAAAGCTTGCCTATTATTACCAAAATAAGCAATACGCCTTTTATCACTGGCCATAACACAGCCTTTTTTGCCTACATATGCTATGATTAAACTCATAATCCTCCTCGCTTTAATTAATTATAAATTATTTATATGTATGTTTATTGATTCTAATATTAAATCATTTCCTAAAAAGCAAATATTTTTTAAATTAAATAATCGTTAAAAATATTTTAATTTAAATATAAAGGTTTTTAATTAAGTATTTAAACAATATGTTTATATAATAATAAAATGAAATATAACAATATAAATAATTGTTAATTATTTATCATTATAAATTATAGTGTTAAATATAAAGGAGAAAAGTCTATGAAAGATCTCAATAAGATGTTTAAACCTGAATCCGTTGCGGTTATTGGAGCTTCAAACCAACCAGGAAAAGTTGGATACATCATCGTGGACAATTTGATAAACGATGGATTTGAAGGAAAAATATACCCAGTAAACCCTAAAGGCGGAGAAATCTTAGGTAAACAAGCGTATGCAAGTATAAAAGACATACCTGAAAAAGTAGATTTGGTAATAATAACAATCCCATCAGTCTTTGTTAATGAAACAGTAAAAGACTGTGGAGAAGCTGGCGTAGAAAACATGGTTGTAATTACGGCAGGTTTTAAAGAAATTGGTGGAGAAGGAGTTAAATTAGAAGAAGAATTAACTGCACTCGGTGAAAAATACAACATCAATATCATTGGACCTAACAGTTTAGGAATTACCGATTCACACACACCATTAAACGGATCATTCTCACAAATGATGCCACCGAAAGGAAACATTGCATTCATCTCACAAAGTGGAGCAATGATGGTAGCGATTATCGATTGGAGTGTAACTTCAGGAATTGGATTCAGTAAAGTAATCAGTCTTGGAAACAAAGCTGGAGTTAATGAAATTGAATTATTGCAATACCTGGCTGAAGACGATGAAACAAATGTAATCATCTGTTATTTAGAATCAATTTCAGACAATGATGACTTTGTCAGAACCATGAGAGAAACTGCAGTCAAAAAACCAATTATCGTTCTTAAATCAGGATCATCATCTGCAGGAGCAGAAGCTGCATCTTCACACACAGGTGCACTAGCAGGCAGTGACTTGGCATTTGACACAGCATTCAAACAATCCGGAATTATGCGTGTAGAAACAATGGCAGAATTATTTGATTTAGGATTAGCATTCTCCAAAGCACCTCTCCCAGAAGGCAGTAATGTAGCTATCATTACAAATGCCGGAGGCGGAGGAGTTTTAACCGTAGATGCAATGGAAAAAGCCGGTTTGGATCTCGTTAAATTTGATGAAGAAACCACTGCAAAGTTAAAAGGATGTATTCCTGAGGAAGGTAGTGCAAATAACCCTATTGACGTATTAGGTGACGCTCCCGTACAAAGGTATCAGGAATCACTTGACATCGTATTGCATGATGAACTGGTTGACAGTTTAATTGTTATGGTATGTCCTACCGCTTCAGCAGACCCTGACGGAATTGCTCAAGCAATTTTAAATGGTAGAAAAGAATCCGAAAAACCAATTATTGTAGTTAACATGGGCGGACCATCATTTGAAGATGCAAATGAACTTTTAAGAGAAAATGGCATTCCAACTTATGTTTTCCCTGAAACTGCTGTTCAAGCATTATCCGCGATGACTAAATTCGCAAAATTAGGCGATAGAAAATATGACGATGTTGTTGATAAAATCACAGATGTGGATAAAGATGCAGTGCAGGCAATATTTGAAAAAGTAAAAGCAGACGGAAGAGACACCTTGCTTGGAAGTGAAGCTTACGCTGTTGCAGAAGCATATGGAATTTCTGCAGCACCAATCAAATTATCAACAAGTGCAGATGAAGCAGCCGAATTGGCTGAAGAAATGGAATTCCCTGTTGTACTTAAAATCGCATCTGATAAAATCTTGCACAAGTCAGATATTGGCGGAGTAAAAGTCGGAATTTCAAGTGCTGAAGAAGCAAAAGAAACTTATGAAGAAATCATAGCTAATGCCAATAAAGCTCACCCAGATATTGTTCCTGATGGTGTGGAAGTACAGAAAATGATGGATTCCGGTGAAGAAGTCATTGTAGGTATGATTAGAGACAAGCAATTTGGACCAATGATTGCATTCGGTATGGGTGGAATATATGTTAACCTTATTGAAGATGTATCATTCAAATTAGCTAAAGGATTGTCATCTGATGAAATCGATGAACAAATCGACTCTACCAAAGTTTCTAAATTACTTGAAGGTTACAGAGGCGAAGCCCCATGTGATGTCGAAGAAGTAAGAGAAGCTATTAAAAGAGTAGCCAGATTAACTTTAGACTTCCCAGAAATATCTGAACTTGATATTAACCCGATTTTCGTATATGAAGAAGGTTCAAGTGCATTAGATATTAAAATCAAATTATAATTTCTCTTAATTGAGAAATTTAACTCTTTTTTTATTTTTCAAAATAATTCCAAAAACACCAAAAATTTAGATGCCATTTTAAATAAAATAATGATTAATTAAATTAAAATTTTTAATAAAATATATTGAATAATTAAATGTTAATTTAAAATAATGGCAGTGTTATACTAAATATGATTAAGGAAACGTTGACATACACATGAACTTACAATATTATTGATTATTACAACAATTTACTTTATAGGCAAAATAATCAAATTAATAATTTATTGACAACCTATTAAAAAAAATAATATTTGGAATGAATTATTTTCCATCCCAGAATAATTGATCATGTGAAATAGGATGTTTTAATAAACCTAAATCTACTTCTATTTTCATGAAATTATCTATATCAGATTTGAACGTATCATTTAATCCATAAACAAATGGAAAACTCTCCAATGATTTTGCTTCAACATCTTTATTAGAAACAATGTCATTAGGCAATAAATCTACAACAGCACTGGTGTTGTTTTTAACATTATTATTTATAAATTCAGTAGCATTTTCATGAATTGCCACCATTTGCTTGGGAGGAACTCACATATGGTTGGAAAGTTACACAGGCATCAATTGTATTGGATTTGATTGCATCATTGATTGAAGGAGTTTTCATTACAGAAGAATTTACTTGTTTAATAGATAAACCGTTTTTATTTAAGTAATAGTTTAATAAAACATATTGAATAGATGCTTCACCAGGAGTTGCAATAATTTTACCCCTTAAATCTGAAACTGTAGAAATCTTTGAGTCTTTGGAAAGTATAATTCCACTACCTTCAGACTGTGCAGCAGAAATGATTTTTACTGGAACCTCTTTTTCAACCGCTGCCAAAACAGGAGATATACCAACATAACCAATATCAACTTTTCCACTTGCCATAGCAACCATTAAATCTCCACCACTGTTAAACTGCACTAATTCCACAGTTATATTTTTTCTTTAAATAAACCTTGCTTATCAGCGACAAATAAAGCTGCATTATGGTCAGAAGGCAAATGCCCTATAGTTACCGTATTATCAGAATTTTTACTACTTGAAAAATTAAAAACGCCTGCATTAAAATATACTATAGCAAGTAAAGCGATTAAAACTACAATTTCATTAAATCAACCTATCTTTAATAAAAACAGCTTATAAGATTTTAATAAATACAATAGCTGAATTTATACTGATAAGTATTATTTTTATGAAATATAAATATAATGAAAATTAAAGGTAGATAATTAACTACCTTTCCAAAAAAGCTTATCATGAGATATAGGTTCTTTTAAAATACCCAAATCAACTTCAATTTTCATAAACTCATCAATTTTTTCTTTGAAAGTATCATTTAATCCATAAACCAAAGAAACATTATTTAAATATTCCTTTTTTATTTCACGGTTAACAACTTTATCCATAGGAATTAAACCAATTGCACTATCCGAATTATTGTTAATATAATTCGTTGCGTTTTCATGAATCTTGACAAGATTTTCAACATCATCAGGATGTCTGGAAATAAATTCATCTGAGGCTATTAAAACACAATTAGGATGATCAGGCATTAACTCATCAGAATTAATTAAAAGTTTACTTCCATTATTTTGACTAATAGCCACATAAGGCTGATATGAAATTGCCCCATCAAGTTTACCTTTTTTAATTGATTTATCCATTTCAGAACATGAACATGAAGATGCATTCAAATCATCTATTGACATACCATGTTTTTTTAAATAATTACTAAGCAATACATACTGAATTGAGTCTTCACCAGGCATGGCAATATTTTTACCCTTCAAATCTGAAACAGAATTAATTCCAGACATATTAGAAACAAATAATCCACTTCCACCATTTTGTGAAGCTGAAATAATTTTAATTGGAACTCCTTTTTCAGCACTCTGCAATACAAACCTTATATCCATATATGCAGCATCAATATCACCGGATGCTATAGCATTAATTAATTCATAATCATTATTATAAACAACTATTTTGGTTTTAAGACCCTGAGCATTAAACATGTCTGTTTTATTAGCCACCGTTAAAGCAGGATCATAATCTGCTAGCAAATAACCTATTGTGACAACATCATCGTCCTGTACAAAATTAATATATGTACTAATTGCTATTGCAATAATTACAATACCTGCAAGAATTGCAATAAATTTTTTATCCATATAATTTCACCTATTAAATATTTTATCAAAGCATGAATATAAATTTATAGTAAAAAATGAGATAGAAATTCAAATGAATATTCTTAGAATAAGGAACGATAATTTAAATAGAACAAGAAAAATTAGTTAATATAATCCAATGATCTTTCAATAATATCAAAGTAATGAAAAATAATTAAAAATAACTGGTTGTACATGTATCATATAATAAATAAAAAATAAAAAGTTAAAAAAAATTAGCAATAGAAGAAGTTACTCTCCTATTGTAATTGTATTTGATTTGCTTTCCTCTCCATATTTTGAAGTAATTATATATTTACCTGACGGTAAATTAATATTTAATCCAGCTTCCCCTACATCATTAGTCATACGGGAATATAATATTCCATTAATGTTAAATGAAACATTTTGATGAGGAGCAGGATTACCCTGACCATCTAAAGTTTTTACAACAAATTTAGATCCATCATGATACTTCATGTTTAAATCTGAAGTAACTAACTTAGAAAGTACTTTAACATTATTACTTTTACGGGCATTTTTGTAAAATGCTGTAATAATATAATCTCCAGGAGGTAAATTAATATTTAATTTTACATGGCCTGTTTCATTAGTTTGGCGAGTATAGAATACACCATTAATGTTAAATGTTACATCTACACCAGCTTTAACCCAGCCACCATCGTCAGAGTGGATACGTGCAATAAATTGAGTACCATTTTTGTAATATTTTACTAAATCACCGGATTCAATCAAATTAAATACAGTAACATTATTAGTCCTCATTTCACCAGTGACAGGGTTTATTGCAGTTAATATATATTTTCCTTCTGGAAGGTTAATATTTAATTTAGCCCAACCTGATGCATTAGTAGTTCTAGTGTAGAATACACCATTAATATTGAAATTAACCTCAGTATTAGCTAATGGGTTACCTTGACCATCTAGGAACAATCCATAATAATGAGTTCCATTTTTAAAGACTTTAAGTACATCTTTTGCATAGATAGTAGGGAGAATTTCAACAGTTGAATTAATGCTTTGAGGTTTAAATTCATCATTACCATCAAAGTCAACTTTAACAGTGTAATTTCTACTAATTAAGTTTAATGCAATAGAAGCTTCACCATTTTCACTAGTTCTAGTGTAAGTTTTGCCATTAATGGTTATTTTAACTTCCAAACCACTTAACTTATTACCTTTATTATCTGTTAGATAGACAATAAATCTCTCAGAACCACTGTAATATTTTACTACAGCAGGAGCAGTCATGATAAGATAGCGTTCTTTGACAATAGTTCCGTTAACAGTTTTTGAAGCATATTTATCATTACCTGGATAGGTAACTTCAAAGTTATGACTACCCTCAGGCAAATCAGAGATATCAATGACAGCTTTACCATCTTTAATAGGAACAGTATATGATTTACCATCAATAGTTACTTTTACATCACCAGTAGCATCCTCAGGAACTGTAACAATAAATTTATCATCAGTATTGGATATGTCAATTGGATAATCAACTATCTTAGGAATTTCAAAGCTGGTTGAATTGGAAGCTGAAGGATATTTATCGTCACCAGAGTAAGTAACATCAACAGTGTAATTGCCAGGTTCCAAATCGGAAATATTTACAACAGCTTTACCATCAATAACCGGCACAGTTTGAGTTTTTCCGTTGATAGATACTGTCACATTTCCAGTAGCATCTTCAGGCAATTCAACAACAATTTCATCGCCTTCAACTTTAATGTCCACAGGAACTTTTTCATCCACAACTTTAAATGAATCTTTTACTGTTTTTGATTCATATTTATCGTTTCCAGGGAATGTAACAACAGCATCATAAGATCCTGGTTTTAAATCAAGTGGTAACTCTATATGAGCAACACCATTAGTTACAGTTACATAATATCCGACACCACCAATATCAACTAATACCTGACCGTTTATATCTTTAGGTAAGTTTACAGTTATATTAGTTTTTTGTCCAACATTAATGTCTTCAGCTATTACTTCGAATGGATAATCAACGACTTTCGGAATGTCGACGATTGTTGCATTAGATACTGGAGCATATTTATCATCACCAGGATAGGTTACTTCAACACCATGTTTACCCGGTTCTAAACCGGAAATATCCACAACAGCCTTACCATCTTCAACAGGAACAGTTTGAGGCTTACCATCAATGGATACAGTCACACTACCAGTAGCATCATCAGGAACAGTGATAACTAATTTACCGTCTTCTTCAGTTATGTCAATTGGATAATCTGAAACTTTAGGAACTTCAAAGCTGGTTGAGTTTGAAACAGGATCATAATTGTCATCACCAGGATAAGTTACATCAACAGTATGTTGACCAGGTTCTAAACCGGAAATATCCACAACAGCCCTACCGCCTGTAACAGGAACAGTTTGAGGCTTACCGTCAATAGATACAGTCACATTACCAGTATTGAAGTTTCTTTAGCATCAATTTCAAATGAAGTAGTATTTCTATTTGGTGCATATTTATCATCACCAGGATATTTTACAACAACATCATATTTTCCTTTAGATAAGTCATCTAAGTGTAATTTAGCCTGACCGCCTGTTGCATTTGCATAGTATCCAACACCATTAACATCAATAAGTACAGGACCAGTTACATCTTTAGGTACACTTACAGTAATATCAACAGAAGATCCATCCACTTTAGCATTAGCAGTGATTTTATAATCATCAACTTTTGGAATATCGACGATTGTTACATTGGATAGTGGAGCATATTTATCATCACCAGGATAGGTTACTTCAACACCATGTTTACCAGGTTCTAAACCAGAAATATCCACAACAGCCCTACCACCTTCAACAGGAACAGTTTGAGGCTTACCATCAATAGATACAGTCACACTACCAGTAGCATCATCAGGAACACTAATGACTAATTTACCGTCTTCTTCAGTCATATTAATTGAATAATCTGAAATTTTAGGAACTTCAAAGCTGGTTGAGTTTGAAGCCGGACCATAATTGTCATCACCAGGATAAGTTACATCAACAGTATGCTGACCAGGTTCTAAACCGGAAATATCCACAACAGCCCTACCGCCTGTAACAGGAACAGTTTGAGGCTTACCGTCAATAGATACAGTCACATTACCAGTAGTTGTATTTCCATTAGGTGCATAGTAATCGTCACCAGGATATTTTACAACAACATTATGTTCTCCTTTAGACAAGTCATCCAAGTGTAATTTAGCCTGACCGCCTGTTACATTAGCATAATATCCAACACCATCAACATCAATAAGTACAGGACCAGTTACATCTTTAGGTACACTTACAGTAATATCAACAGAAGATCCATCCACTTTAGCATCGACATTGATTTTATAATCATCAACTTTTGGAACTTCAACATCATTGATTTTTGAAGCAGGAGTGAAGTATTTATCACCAGAATAAATCACTTCAACAGTGTGATTTCCTGGTTTTAAATCACCAATACCAATAGTAACCGGAATTTCAGTAATATCAGTTACATTATAGACTTTACCGTCAATGACAACAGTTACATTACCAGTAACACCATCAGGTAACACAACAGTTGCAATACCTTTTTCCACATCAATGTCAACAGACATTTCAGTGACCGTTTTTCCTTCAACTTTTAAAGTTACAGTGTTTGAAGTGCTTCCGATGTATTTAGTATCACCAGCATATGTTGCATTAATGGTGTAGGTGCCTTCAGTCAAATCACTTAAAGTTAAACTGCCTTTACCATTTACAAGACCAACAACATGATTTTCTCCATTAACTTTAACAGTTACAGCAGTAGTAATTGATTTATCCAATTCAACACTGACAACAGCCTTATCGCCGACGATTATAGTGGTCTTATCTAATTTAATGGATAATTTAGTAGGAACTTGATTAACAACTAACTTTTTAGTAGCAGAAGAACTGCCAGTATACTTATCATCACAGGTAAATACTGCTTTAACATTGTAAGTAGCTTTAACCAAATTAGATACAGTGTAGTTACCTTTACCATTAACAACAGCAACATCATATGATTTGCTGCCAACGATTAACTTAACAGTAGCATTAATGCCCGGATTCATTGTAACTTTAAATATTGCATCATCGCCAACAACAATAGGAGAGTCAACACTTACATCAACAGAAGTAGATATTTTATTGACTTTTAAAGTTACAGTGTTTGAAGTGTTTCCTAGATATTTGTCGGTTTCAGCAAATGTAGCGTTAATTGTGTATGTTGCATTTGCCAAATCACTTAAAGTTAAACTGCCTTCACCATTAGTTAATGATACTGTGTATTCCTTACCATTTACTTTAACAGTTACTGTAGCGTTGATTTTTTGATTGAGTTTAATATTAACAACACTTGTTCCATCAACCCTAATCACAGCTTCACTAAGAGTTACAGTTAAGTTGGTTGGGATTTTATTAACAGCTAAGTGTTTAACAGCTGAAGCAGATCCTGTGAAGTTCACATCACCAGCAAATGAAGCACTTATACTATATGTTTTATTGATTAAATCACCAATATTATAGCTTCCTTTACCATTTTTGACATATACAGTGTAGTTATTATTATCAACATGCAATGTTACAGTTCCGTTTACTTTCTGATTTAATTCCACATTAACTATTACATTGTCTCCAACGAATTTAGGAGTTGTAAATTTAACATCGATTGTAGTGGATGCTCTTGCAACTGTGAAAGTAGTACTGTTTGAACGAGCATCGTATTCCATATCACCAGGATAAGATGCAATTACTGCATGTAATCCACCAGATAAATTATTCAATCTTAAAGTAGCAATTCCAGTTGTAGTGTTTGCTTTAACAGAGTATGGAACACCATCAACTGTAATTGTTACATTATTTTCAACATCATTAGGAACAGTTACATTAATAATTGAATATTCACCATAAGGATGGCTTTCAACATTTATCTTGATGTCATAAACACTTGTTCCAGTTACTCTAAATTTAGTTCCGTTCTTGTCTTTAGCAGAGTATTTGCCGTCACCTTTATAAGTGACATTGACTTCATACTCACCAGGCTGTAAATTAGGAATAACTGCAGTAGCAATACCGTTTACCATAGTGTACTCATATGGAATGTCGCTGTTGTTGACTTTAATTACCAAATTAGTTGAATTAACATCACTTGGTAAAACAACTGTGACAGTAGCATTTTGACCAAAGGTAATGTTTGTAGCAGTTACATTAATTGCATAATCATCAATCTTATTGACTGTTAAAGTAGTGTAATTAGTAGCATAAGCATACTTTGTATCGCCTGCAAATGTTACAATTACATTATAAGTATTATAAGCCAATCCAGATACATTTTGTGAACCTTTACCGTTAACAACAGCAACATCATAAGTTTTATCGCCAACTTTAACTTGAACAGTAGCATTGATTGTAACATTCATGTTAACTGTAAAGACTGCATTTTCACCAACTTTAATCGGTGAACCGACAGTTACATTAATATCAGTAGATATTTTATTAACTGTGAATTCTTTTGAAGCGGATTTGACACCATTATAATTATTATCACCAGTAAATGTAGCAATAACAGTAATTGTAGAATTATCTACCGGAGTGTAGTCATAAGTAGCAACATCCTTACCATTAACATGTACAGTGTAGTTAGCACCATTAATAGTAAATATCACATCACCAGTAACGGTTTCATTCAAGTTAGCAGTGAATTTTACAGGAGTGCCCACAACAATTCTACTAGGAACAGTAGTATCATTAACACTAATAGTCACATTATTTTTAACAACCTTAAACGTAGCATTATCAGTAGATCCAGTGTAATTCTTATCACCAGCTAAAACAGCATTAATAATATAATCACCAGCTCCAAGACCACCAGAAATAGTAACTTTCTTACCCTCAACCTTGTACGCTTTACCATTAATAGTAACATTAATAGCACCAGTTGAATTAACAGTATTTAAAGTAATTTCAATCTTATCTCCAACTTTATAAATTGACTCAACAGAAATTGAAATACTTGAAGTATTCTTATTAATAGTAAATTTAGCACTGGAAGTCACATTACTGTTATAATCATCAGCAGTGAAGAACTCAACAGTAGCAACTTTACTACCAGCAGACAAACCAGTCAAATTAACACTAACTTTACCATTAGACACAGTTCCTTTAAAGACCCTACCATCAACAGTAACATTAACAGTACCATTAGCCTTATTACCCACATTAATAACAGCAGTAGCATTAGCCGGATAAGTCACATCAAGAATAGCCACATCAATAGCAGGAGTAACCCTTAAAACAGTAAATTTAACATTATTTAAAGTTAATTTATTATAATTACTGTCACCATAGAAGACCACAGTAGCGACATAATTGCCTGCAAGCAATTTAGCACCATCAACTATAGTTTTAACAGTACCATTGTACAATACTTTGTCTCCAACTTTAATTGAAACATTTCCTTTAAAGTCATCAGCAACATTAATAACAAATGAAGTATTCTGTTCAACAGTGACATTTAAACCAGTTACATCAGCAGCTAAATCAGCAGGATTGACAGTGAATGAAACAGTATCATTAATACTTGGAGCATACCTGTTATCACCAGCATAAGTCACATTTACACCATAATTATCTGCATTTAAGTCAGATACATTCAATTTACCTTCACCATCAACGACAACAACATCATAAGTTATACCATCAACTTTAACTTTAACAGTAGCATTAATGGAAGGATTCATAGTAACTGTAATAACAGCCACACCACCATAAGTTACAGGAACCTTAACATCCACACTAACATCAGTAGGAACTCTGTTAACCACAAAGTCTTTACTAGTTGAATTACCGTTATACATATCATTGCCTGTGAATGTAGCCACAACAGTTAAAGTTTTGTTATTAACCGGAGTGTATTCACAAGTAGCAAATCTTGCATTGACAACATTTACAGTGTAGTTAGCGCCATTAATAGTAAATATCACATCACCAGTAACGGTTTCATTCAATGTAGCGTTGAAGATGACTTTATTTCCAACATAAATTATGGAAGTAATGTCTTTTATATCAATTGTAACGTTTTGTTTTTCTATTTCGAAGGTTTCCATTGTTCTTGCACTAGTGTAATTTTTATCACCGTTGTAAATAGCCACAACATCATTTAATCCAAATGTTAAATTATTTTTCAAGGTTGCATTACCGTTGACAAGATTAATTGTGTATTCTTTGCCTCTAGTGTAGAATGTTACATTACCAGTTGTGTTTCCGCTGACAGTAGCAATCACATCAGTACCGTTTTGGATTAATTTAATTGTAGGAACAGCCTGAGGTATATTAGGACGTATTACCTGTGATATATTTTTATAGTTTGCGTCACCATCATAAATCACAAATCCTGAATGTGGGCCTGCAGAAAGATTATTCAATCTTAAATTAGCCGTACCGGTAGTCTTATTGATAGGAATAATATAGTCAACATTATCAATTCTTATAGTTATATTATCTCCTAAAATATCCTTAGGTATGCCTGTTACATTGATTGTTGAATATTCACCATAAGGTTTGTATTCCACATGAGTTACATCCACTTTCCAAGATGGATTTGGATTTACAGCAAAGATTGTGTTGTTATCTTTAGGAGCATATCTTGGACCACCATTGTAAGTAACATTAACAACATGCTGACCACCAACCAAACCAGGAACAACCAATGTTGCTACACCATTAGTAAGGTTAACAGTACCTCGGTTAACTCTATCAACATAAATTGTAACATTTCCAATAGCATCAGTAGCAACCAATACCCTTACAGTAGCATTTTCACCATAGGTAATGTTGTCAACTTTTACATTGATTGTAAAGTCATCAGTTGGACTGACAGTGAAATTAATATAAGTTGTGTTAGTAAGGAAATTATCATCACCACTGTAAATAACAGGAATATTTACATATTTACCCGGAGCTAAACCAGAAATATTAAATAATACTGTTCCATTAGCCTCAATAGGAATTGTATATCTATGATTTGCAATAATAATAGCAATATAACCAGTTGCATTTTTATTAACAGTCACATTAATAATTTCATCATGACCCCAAGTAATATTAGTAGGAGTAGCATTTACAAATGTTCCATATTTATCAATAGTAAATGTATCCCAAACTGAAACTTTAGTGTGATTATTATCACCATTATACTCAGCCACAACAATAGATGATCCAGGAGTTAAATTATTAACCAAAGTAGCACTACCATTCACAAGAACAACAGTATAAGTTTTATCATGAATATGGAAAGTAATATTACCAGTCACATTTCCACTAACAGTAGCAACAACATCAGTACCATTCTGAGTTAAAGTAACAACAGGAGTTGCCTTAGCAATATTAATATGAACACTTTGTGTTTTACTGGAATAGTTAGCAATACCAACATAACTTACAGTAGCATCATGCACACCAGCAGAAAGATTATTCAAAGTCAAAGTTCCCACATAATTGGTAAGATTTACAACATAAGAAATACCATCAATTACAACAGTCACATTCTTACCATCAACATGATAAGGTAAAGTTGAAATAGTAATAACAGTATTTTCACCATAAGGCTCTTCATCAACTGTAATATTCATCATCCAATCAACATTAGGCTTAACAGTAAATATCTTATTGTTTAAATCTTTAGGAGTGTATCTTGGACCACCATTATAAGTAACATTAACAACATGCTGACCACCAGCCAAACCAGGAACAACCAATGTTGCTACACCATCAGTAAGATTTACAATTTCTATAATTTTTCCATCAACATTAATAGTCACATTACCAACAGCATCAGTAGCAACCAATACCCTAATAGTAGCATTATCACCATAGAAAATATCATCAACAATTACACTCATAGGATAATCGCCAGTAGGATTAACAGTAAATGTAATATTAGTTGCATTTGCATTAAAGTGATTATCACCAGGGAATGTTATGGTAGCATTATAAGTTCCGGCAGGCAAGTTTTGAATATTGAAACGAGCAATTCCATCCCTAATAATTGCAACATAAACATTTTCACCAATACGTAGTGCAATATAACCAGTTGCGGTTTTATTTACAGTTACATTGATTAATTCATTTTTACCATAGGTGATATTTGTATAGTTTATATTAAGAGGAGTATCTAATTTAAATACATTGAAGAATGAATAATTAGTTTGCTCTCCATAATATGTACCATTATAAAACCTTACTGAAATAATATGATTTCCCGGCTCTATTAATGATGTGTAATTTTCATTAGGTAATCTGTATACCAAAGAACCGTCCGGATTAAGATGTAGCGGAATGCTTACTTCCCTACCGTCTATAGTAATAATTACCCTACCGTTTTCAGTGTTCGTAGCATTGGAATTTACATTTACAATAAGTGTCTGTCCATAGAAGATATCCTGTGCATGAACTTTAATCCATATTGGACGTGAGAATAAAGCCAGTACGGTTGAATTTTGAGAAGCTTCGTGGAAAGTATCTCCTTCATAAACTGCAGTAATTGTGTATGTTCCAACTCTCATATGAGTCTTTGTGAAATTAGCATATACAACACTCCATTTATTACCAAGACCTGAAAATATTATATCCGCATTAGGAATCACCTGATCATTGATCTTAATTACTAATTTATTAATATCAAAGGTATAATTACTTTGAACAGGTACAGATATTCTAACAGAGAAATCAATTTTTTCATCATGTTCTTTATCATAAGTTACTGTAAGTTCAGTAGGCATTTTTACATTAACATGGCCAAAGTAAACAGTATTCTTCTTAAGACCACTGTCCTGACCTAAAATAGTGAAGTTACCTTGATATATCATTCTTGTATTCACTAATGCATTGTATGGCATTGGATAGTGAGGATCATCAGGGAACACATCATTCCAAGTATCTAATGTATGTACTGAAATGATTGTATTGTTATTATCATCTGTAATGTTAGCAAAGAATGTGAAAGTCTCATTCCAGGTCTCATTCCAGGTCTGATTATTAAGAATCCAAGTTGTAGTATTGGTCCATATGGTTCCGTTATTGAATATTAAGTAATCAAAGGTATTGTTATAGAGATATAAATCACCATCATTCCATACGGCATAGTCATATTTATTGTATCTTGCATCATATGGCTTTTCCAGATAAGTAATATTCTTATTTGGATTTGACCCAGTAATATAATTATTAATTAAGTATGCAATAGCACTTTCATTAACCCATATTGCATCAGGACCATTGAATTTTGAGTTAGCAATTGTTGAATTACCAGCATATACAAATATACCACCAGCATAATCTTCAGCAGCCATATAACTTTCGAATGAAAGATTATTAAAAGTTGCATTACCGTTTACAAAGATTCCTCCACCGTTACCGTATAATGCGTGAGTATTGCTGAAATTGGAGTTTGAAACATTAAAGTTATCAATGTTATATAAGAAAATTGCTCCACCGTTATATGATGCAGCAGAATCGAAAAAGTCACATAAATCAATTATTCCGTTAGTTGAGTTAACCCATGAAATGGAACCTCCGTTCCTTATTGTAATAGCACCCTTAAATGTTACATTATATATCTTTGAATCATTACAGTTTACAAGAGATAATGCACCGTTTGAGTGGGATTCCGTATCTATAATCTTTAAGTTTAAGAAATTAAGATTAGTGGCATTTTCCCAGTAAATTGTTCCACCGGAACCATAAACTCTATTTGATGAATCCAAATAACCTGATCCTACATTTTTATTGAATATACAATCAATAATTAATGCATTATTAGCATTATGACCTGAAATTGCTCCACCATTTACAAATGCTGCTGAATATGAGAAGTTTGATTTCGTGATATTTGCATTATCTCCTCCGATATAAAGTGTACCTCCTTCAGTAGCAAATGAATTTAAGAATGTTGAATTTAAAACGGTAGCATTTTCTCCAAGCCAGTAAATTGCTCCACCTTGACCTCTTCTAATATCAATAATATAATTATTATCAAAGTAGGAATTACGTACTTTACAGTTAGGACTGTCTCCCCTTACATAAATAGCTCCACCATATAAATTAGCAGTGTTATTTATGAATCTGTATTTGTTAATGTTAATTCCGTCTACACCTAACCAAGCAAGAGCAGCACCACCAATATCAGCATGGTTTTTAATGAAAGTGTTGTTTCCACCGTATCCACCGGTAGCATTAGCTTCCCTACATAAAGCACCACCATACTCACCGGCAACATTTTCTTCAAATAAAACGTTGTTAAGACCCATCATACTAGCATTACAGTCAATAGCACCACCATTCATTGTAGCTCTATTTGCCCTAAAGTAAATGCTTTCTAAACTTGAATTACTTGAAACACCATTTAAGTATAATGCACCACCATAATTAGCTTCATTTCCTATGAAATTAATATATTTGAAAATACCTGCAGATGCAAGCCAGTCAATAGCACCACCATGATCTCCTGCTGTGTTATATTCAAATGAGGAGTAATAAATAGTATTATTAGTACCTGTACCTCCAGCATAAAGTGCACCACCATGACGTACTGCAGTGTTGGATTTGAATATTGTATTATTGATAGATAATGAAGATGCTTTAAATCCAATAGCACCACCATCACCATAAGCATAGTTGGAAGTGAAATTAGAATCAAATATATGAACATCTTTGGAAAATGCACCTACATAGATTGCACCACCGGTAAATGCACCATTATTTGTAAAGATAACAGTATCAATTGTTAAGTTTTCACCTCTACAGTCAATTGCACCACCATAGTGGAAATCAGACATGTTGGTCAAGTGGTTTCCTTCAAATGTACAGTTTTCAATTATATCATTGTCACTGCCCTCAGCAATGTATATGGCTCCACCACTGTCTCCAGCAGTGTTATCAATGAAGGTATAATCAATAATATGAATATTATCTACACCCATCCATGCAAGAGCCGCACCGGCAATTCCTGCGTGGTTGTTTTTGAATAAATTATGACTACCGTTACCGGATGTTGCGCCAATTTCCCTACATAAAGCAGCACCATACTCACCTGCAATATTTGAATCAAATATAAGGTTGTAAATTCCAACGTGAGTTGCATTACATTCTATAGCACCACCATTTTTGAGAGCTGTGTTTGATGTGAAATTTGTATTTGTAATGTTGGTATTACTTGATCTTCCATCCAAGTAAATACCTCCACCATATTCAGCCAAGTTTCTGGTGAATGAGGAATTAACAATTTCTCCTTCATAAGCAATCCAATAGATACCTCCACCGTAACCGGTTGCATTGTTTCCTACAAAGATGGATTCGTGGACTTTGTTTTCAGTACCTACACCACCTACATATAATGCACTACCGTTTATAGCAAGGTTATCATAGAATTTACCATCATCAATATGTACGCCTGAAGCGTGTAAGTTTATAGCTCCACCACGTTCATAAGCAACATTATTTCTCCACACTGAGACATTAATTATAGTGTTACCAGAATCAGCACCTACATATATTCCTCCACCTAATCTGGCGGTATTTCTCGTGAAATTAGTGTTTTTAATTGTTGCATTAGATGCTAAAATATTCATTGCACCTCCAACAGCCAACTCTTCAGGATATGTATTCACTTCATAGTAGAATACAGTTTCTTTAGGATACATACGTGTTTTATTAATCAATGGATCTCCTTTGTCTAAGTATTGGATAGTATATGTCATTTCAGTACCGTCCCATGCAATCCAATTGAATTGGTCATTCCATTCAATAGTCTTATTGGATACATAATTATCTACAAAGTTACAGTCAATTACTGAACAGTTATGGCTGTCTGGACTTACATAAATTGCTCCACCACTAACATCTGCAGAGTTATTTATGAAGGTATAGTTAGTAATTTTAATACCTACTGATCCCATCCATCCTAATGCAGCACCTGAAACATATGCATGGTTATTTTTGAATGTATTATTTTCACCGGAACCACTTTTTGCATGGATTTCCCTACATAAAGCAGCACCGAACTGTGCATAATTGCCATCAAATAATGTATTGGTTAAATACATTGAGGATGAATTACAGTCAATTGCTCCACCATTATATTTTGCATGGTTATCAGTAAATACACAATTTGTAATTACACTTTTATCTGATTTTCCACCAAAGTATATTCCACCACCGTAATCAGCACAGTTACTGGTAAACTCTGAATCAATGATATATCCTGAAGAAGCAACCCAATCAATAGCTCCACCAAGACCGTTCATGTCTTCTCCAGTACCTATAGCTTTATTTCCTTTGAAAACAGAGGAATATACATAATTAGTAGTACCACTTCCACCTACATATAATGCACCGCCTTTAATAGCTGTATTATCATAGAAATTAGATCCGTTAACAGTAATAGAGGATGCTTCAATACTAATAGCACCACCATAATTGGCCGCATGGTTTTCACGGAATGTGGAGTTAGTAATGTTGATTTCACCAGATTCACTACCCATATAAATTGCTCCACCATCATATGCACGGTTATTGTAGAAAGTGGAATTTACGAGTTTACCTTTATCTGAATAGGCTACAATAGCACCACCACAGCCAGTAGGATTATCCACATAATTGTCTCCAAAGACACAGTTAATTATTTCACAATTCTTACTGCCTTCACCAACATAGATTGCTCCACCACTGAAACCTGCACTATTACCATAGAAGTAATATGTGTCAATACTAATATTTGTTGCATTTAACCATGCAAGTGCTGCTCCAGAAGTTTCTGCAACATTATCTATGAATGTATTATTGAAACCCTTACCGCCGGTAGCATTAATTTCCCTACATAAAGCTGCACCATAATTTGCATGATTAGATATGAATCTTGTATTGGTAAGAACCATTCCACTGGCATTACAATCAATAGCTCCACCATTGGTGAGCGCATAGTTATTTGAAAATGTTGTATTAATAATTTTAGCTCCTAATGCAGAAGAATTATAATATAATCCTCCTCCTATCTTTGCAACATTATTATCAAATAAACAATTAATTAATGTACCGTTTTGTCCTGCCCAGTAGATACCTCCACCTATATCACCGTCACGATATCTAGGGTCACCATATGTACCGTTAGCATTACCATTAATAAATTCAACATTAAGGAATGTAATATCATTTGAAGTGATATTGAATACTCTACAATATCCTTTTGCATCAATAACAACACCCTGACCATGAATAATCATTGGCTTATCAACATTTGTAAGATTTATACAACGGTCATCCAATGGTTCACCATTAGGACCAAATGGGGTAAATACATAAGAAGACCTTGTCTCTGTAATTAAATAAATTTCATAATGGTCTTGGCTTGCTTGATCACGCATTTGTCTTTCAATTAAAGCTTGAAGAACTTGGAAATCACCCATTAACGTACCATGTGCCTGATCAGTTATGTTTGTTTCTTTATACATATAATTTTCATCCATAAATCCAACAGTTATATTGTAAGTTTCATTAACCTTAAGATTACGGAAAGATACGAATACTTGTTTTCTGTATGGGTTATAATGAGCAGTGAAATTTTCTTCAGTTACAATAACCTGTTGAACAAGATGACCTGTAGAATCAGTTAAATTAGCAATTAAATAGATTGATTGACTTCTGATATCCCTAGGCCTGTCTAAATAAACTGTAATAACAGGAGTCTCAATATCTGAATAATGAGTAATAGCAAATTCATAATCTTCATTTAATTCAAATAATGATTCAGAAATGAACTTATTTGTTGTGCCCTGCATAGTAACATCAGTTCTTTTAGATGGTAAAATAACTCCTCTTCCATCAAAATTATTGTAATCCCTATATGCCAATAATCCACTATTAATAAGATATAAAACCGCACCACCATTATAGTATGCAATGTTTTTAATGAATGTACAATTTTCAATTTTAAGATTTGGATTACTTAAAGATGCATAATAATATACTGCTCCACCATCACCAGCATAGGATTTTACAAATGTAGAATCTTGAATAAAGATATTATTATAATCTGCTACATAAATAGCTCCACCTCTATCGGATGCATTGTTTCCTTCAAAAATACAGTTAAGTACTTTATGATTATTGTTTCCAATATAAATTGCACCACCATATCTGTCAGCAGTGTTGTTAGTGAAATTACAAAGGGAAATGGTATGATAGTTATTATTACTATTAAAACCTGCAGCATAAATTGCACCACCATCTAAGAAAGCATGGTTTTTGCTGAAAGATGAATGGGATATGCTAATAATCTTACCACTTACTTTTGGTGTGTAAATAGCTCCACCATAATAAGCAGTATTGCCGGTAAAATTATTATATGAAATGTCAATATTATTAGCATTACCTTTAAAGTTTGAAAATATAGCACTTCCATTGTAAGCACTATTATTGGTGAAATTGTTTTTAGAAATCGTTACAGGATTAGCATTAATATAAATGGCACCGCCGCTAGCAGAATTTAAAGCCTTATTTCCAATGAAAACATTATCGGTAATAGTACTCTTATACGGAACATATATAGCACCACCACCTTCTGTTGCTGTGTTATTTATAAATATAATATTCTTAATTATTTTAATAGGATCGCTGTTACCACGGTTATAGAAATATAATCCACCACCTATTCTTGCAGTGTTGTTTATGAAAGTTAAATTATTATATTCTAAATAATTAGTATATAATCCACCACCAATGTTGGCTGCAACACCGCCAATAATTTTAGCATTATATAATTTAAGAAGAGAACTGGCAGCCCATATATTTCCACCGTTTTCTGAAGCTTCATTACCTATGAAAGTACAGTTTTCAACTATAACCCCATTTTCAGCCTTTTCAAAAATAACAAGTCCACCACCTTTATTTGCAGTGTTGTTTATGAAAGTAACATTTAATAAGTAAGCATTTTTACATTCTTTAACTTGGGCACCGCCACCACCATTATTGTTGGCTGATCCTATAGAAAGTACAGTATTGTTTATTAATGTTACATTTATCATACGGATATCCTTAGGTAAATATACATAATCGGTTTTAAGATTATTGTTGGAGAAATATATTCCGCCTGCTTCTTTAGAACAAACACTATTTTTAATTACACAATTACTTATGGTGAAATTACCTGATCTCAATAAACAAGCTCCTCCTTGAGTCCAATCCTGATTTATATTAGTGGTATAAGCACAATTCCCATCAAAGTAACATCCATCAAGTATTCCATTATAACTTCTATCCCATAAGATAGCTCCACCATCAGCCTTAGAGGTAGAATTAACAATATTGCCAATGAAAGTAGAATTTTTAACAACACCATTATATCCACCTAATGACCAGAAAATAGCTCCACCACCTTTAGTATTTAAACCAGCGAATGCATAAGCAGTATTATTTATGAAGTTACACCCTACGACGGTGTTAAATTTAGAATTAGCTCCACCATACCACAAAATACCTCCGCCATTAGCTTCAGCAATATTGTATGTGAAGTTAGAATAATATACATTAGAATATGAACTGACGGAATAAATTGCACCACCACCGTAAACACTATCCTTATCAGTAGACGTACTATAAGCATGACCTCTTTCAAAGGAAGAATTGGTAACATTACAATAATCACCAAACAAGTAAACGATTCCTCCATGATATGCCTGACCATTGGCAAATCTGGAACCTATAATACTAGCATCGTTACCGTGAATATATACTATACCACCCAAATTACTAGCAGTATATGATGAACCTTTTGCAACAGCATTGCTTAAGTTTGAATTTTCAATAGTTGCATACTGACCTTCAATATATACTGCACCACCGGAAAGGGTTGCGTTGGACATTGATATTTCGGAATTATTAATTAGAGCATTTAAACCAAATATATAAACTGATCCGCCGGAAGTAGATACAAAACTACGATTAGATGTAATATTATCAACAATTGCATCATTTCCGTGAATATACAAGGTACCACCTATTCTAGCGTTAGTTTGGTCGAAAGTGGAATTTGCAATTAAAGTGTGATTACCTTGAACATATATAGCGCCTCCACCATGGTCATACTTTGCTTCATAAGTGTGTGAAACATTACATTTATTGAATGATGAATCTGTAATATTAATATAATTACCTGTAGCATAGATAGCTCCACCATCAACAGCTGCGGAAGTCATTTGGAATTTGGATTTTGTAATAACAGAATAATCACCAATTACATTAACTGCACCACCTTTGGAATGATGTCCGTTTAAACCTACTGCATTGGTAATTGTAAAAGTACTGTTATAGATTAAACCTCTTTGACCTATCCATAAAATTGCACCACCATCATCTCCTGCAAGGATACGAAGGAAAGTGGAATTATAAACTTTACAGTCTAAACCTTCTACAACAATTGCTCCACCTTCTCCAGCAGAATTACAGTCTGTAAATGTACAGTTGATAAAAGTAGTAAGGTCACCTATAATTTTTACTGCTCCTGCCTGATTAGGTGCATAACATCTGTCAAATTTTGAATTTGAAACTGTTGTATTTTCACCAGTAATAAATATTGCACCTGCATCAGTTTCATTAAGTTTACCTTTATTATGTAATACAGTACCTAATGTGAACTTTGATTCAGTTATAGTAACATTATCACCAGTAAGACAAATTATTCCCCCTTTTGAAGTAGATGCTCCAGTTTCAGGATCAGCAAAAGCTACACCAGTATTATTGTAACAGGTAATATTTTTAACATGACCTAAATTACCTTCCCAGTTTATAGCTCCACCATCGTCACCACAGGAATTGTTTGTAAATATACAATCTTCAATAGTAGCATTGAATGAATTTTCCGCGATGTTAATTGCACCGCCGTCACGACGAGCATAGTTATATATGAATTCAGACTTTTTAATTACAACATCATGAGCACCTACATCAAATGCAATTGCTCCACCATGACCAGTTAATTTATAATCAAGTTTAGTATCAGGATTATTATCATCTCTGTTTTTAGTGTAATCCTTCCAGGTATTGGTAGCAATACCTAATGCTTCATCACCAATGAACTTACAGGAATCAAAAGTAATATTACTGTTATCCTGCAAGAACACAGCTCCTCCACGGCCCTGTGAAGTTGTGTTGATGAAAGTTGCATTGTAAACATATTCATGGTCACCTGTAAACATGATAGCGCCGGCGTCACCACCAGTAGTATTGGTATCCCAGTGACTTGCATCCCAACCGGCATAAATAACATTATTTCTGCCGTATGTACTGTGTTTTAAAGTTCCACCATAAGATT
Source organism: uncultured Methanobrevibacter sp. (assembly GCA_902771225.1). Taxonomy (GTDB): domain Archaea; phylum Methanobacteriota; class Methanobacteria; order Methanobacteriales; family Methanobacteriaceae; genus Methanocatella. Next base: position 57,377 of record CACXWH010000011.1, read on the forward strand.
TGGTATTGATAACAGTAATGTTTTCAATTCTACCGTAATCACCGTCGTAGTAGATTGCACCGGCTGAACGGGCAGCACGGGTATTGTTGAAAGTACAGTTTATTACTCTACCATAGTTTGCACCAGCTAACCAGTCAAGACCTCCACCATTAGTACCTGAAGTACAGTTTTCAAAGTATGAGTTTTTAAATACAATGTTGTCTGAACCTGTCATGTATGCTCCACCACCACGACGAGCGGAGTTGGAGTCAATGAATCTACAGTTGTCCACAGTACCGTTATCTCCTGTCCAAAAGATTGTACCACCGTCACCACCAAAGTATTCATCAGTAACCCAATCAGTAGGAGAAGGACCGGTTTCTGTAGTAAATTCCAATATAGTCCATTCATCATTATCCGGATTGATTGAATACAATGTGTAACTAACCTTTTGATCACCATTATACTGAATAAGAACAAAGACCTTATTTAAACCAAAACTATCTTTATCCGGTAGGGAAGTTCCATATTTAATTTGATTGAGATCTGTCAAATTTAAAAACAAGGTACTGATATCTGTACCTAATGCAGCATTGTTTGTAAAGTTACAATTGGTCATAGTACCGTTGGTACCGTCCCAGGAAATTGCTCCTCCTGAACGGTATGCTGTGTTGTCATCAAATGTTGAATCTGAAATAATAGTGTCAAATGAACCTTTACCGAAACTGATTGCACCACCAAGACGTACAGCGGTGTTGTTAATGAATTGGGATTTTTTAATTACTCCCCTGTGTGCACCTACATCAAATGCGATAGCTCCACCGTAACCGGTTAACCAAGCATTTGTTCCACTTGATATATCTTTATCATCAACATATGTGTTATTTGCAGTACCTGCTGCAAAGTTGTTTATAAATTTACAGGTATCGAATGTAACATCATGATTGTCCTGCAGGAACACTGCTCCTCCACGGCCAGATCCATTACAGTTAATGAAAGTTACATTATATAGGTATTCATGGCTACCGGTAAACATAATAGCACCAGCGTCACCACCAGTGGTATTGGTATCCCAGTGACTTGAATCCCAACCGGCATAATTAACTCTACGATCATCACTTGTTTTTAAAGCTCCACCCCATGATTGAGTATTGATAATAGTAACATTTTCCATTCTACCATACCAACCATCGTAGTAGATTGCACCAGCAGAACGGGCAGCCCTAGTATTATTAAAGGTACAGTTTAAAATTTTACCGTGGTTTGCACCAGCTAACCAGTCTACTCCTCCACCGTTAGTACCTGAAGTACATTTTTCAAAGTAACAGTCTTTATATGTAACATTGTCACTTCCTGTCATGTATGCTCCACCACCACGACGTGCGGAGTTTGAATCAGTAAAAGTACAATTTTCTACAAGACCTATATCACCACTCCAGAGGATAGTACCACCGTCACCACCGAAGTACTGATCTATTGCCCAATCAACAGGAGAAATAATTGATTGTGAAACAAGAATACTAGTTTCATCCAACATCTTCCAGGTATATTCTGTAGTAGTACCGTTTACTACAACATAAGATTCGAACTTGAGAACATTATCATAGGTATAATTGAGCACAACTAGCTTATCTATATAATCTGATATAGATGAATCGATAGGTAAACTGCTTTGTTGAAGGACAACTATATTACCTAAAGTCAAGGTTCCGTTTTCTCCAACAATAATTTTATCACCCATATTTATAGTCAAGTTGTATTCCCAAGCTTCACCGGTAGCTCTGTTGTTTATGAATTTGGAGTTTTTGACTGTACCGTCTTCACCGTGCCAGAATATTGCACCACCATTACGTTTTGCAGTGTTATTAATAAATATTGCATTTAAAACATTACCGTGTTTTGCACCTTCATTCCAATCAATAGCACCACCATTAGTGCCTGCAACGTTATTTTCAAAATATGAATATTCGAAATGTGTATTATCTGAAGTTTCCGTGGCAGCACTTTGCAGGAATACTGCTCCACCACGTTTAGCTGCGGTGTTATTGACAAAATTGGAATGTAAAGCATAACCGTCTGCACCAGACCATATTACAGCACCACCATCACCACCATAGGTGACATCACCACGAACACTAGTAGCATTGGTAATACCTAATGCATGATTATCATAAAACTTGGAGAATAAAATAGTACCATTGTGACCATTCCAGAATATTGCACCACCGGACCTATTAGCGATATTATGAATGAATGTACAATCATCTACCAAACCGTCATATGCTCCGGCATACCAGTCAAGAGCCCCACCATTAGTACCTGCATTATTATCTTTAAAGTATGAACCAGTAATAGTAATGTTTCTGTTTCCATGTTCACATGAACCTAAATACATCGCACCACCACGACCACTAGTATTATTATTAATATTCTTTACAGCCTTATTGCTTATGAACCTGTCATTAATTAAAGTA